>CAUPYO010000330.1:0-3086 GCA_963515565.1 uncultured Microbacterium sp. | reverse complement strand
TCGAGCAGCGCAGCAAGCGCCGCCAGCAGCAGCAGGCTGCCGAAGGGGGTGCCCCTCATCACCCGGTCGCGCAGGGCACCGACACCGAGCTGATTGCACTGCAGACGCGAGCGGGCAGGCACGACCCGGGCAGCGCCGGTCACATCTGACGCCCAGGGCGGCGCCGTCCCCGGCTGAGGGGCTACCCGCCCGCCGGTAGACTCCTCTTTTGTGTCCGACGCACCCGAGATCCCTCCCGCAATCACCGCAGAGAACGTGGATGCCGCTGTCGCCAGCGCCCTGACGGCGATCGATGCGGCGGGCTCCACTGCCCAGCTGAAGGCGGCCCGAGCGGCGCATGCCGGCGACGGGTCGCCTCTCGCACAGTTCAACGCGCAGCTGCGCAACGTCCCGAACGACCAGAAGGCCGCGTTCGGCAAGCTCGTCGGACAGGCACGCGGACGCGTGACCCAGGCGCTCGTGGCCCGGGAGGAGGAACTCGCCGCCGCGGAGTCTGCTGCCGCGCTCGAAGCCGAGCGCGTGGACATCACGTCGATCGCGCCGCGCGGCCGCATCGGGGCGCGGCATCCGATCTCCCTCCTCCAGGAGGAGATCGCCGACCTCTTCGTCGGGATGGGATGGGAGATCGCGGAAGGACCCGAGCTCGAGCACGAGTGGTTCAACTTCGACGGCCTGAACTTCGACATCGACCATCCCGCGCGTCAGCTGCAGGACACGTTCTTCGTCGAGCCGGTCGAGCGCCACCTGGTGCTGCGCACTCAGACGAGCCCGGTGCAGATGCGGTCCATGCTCGAGCGCGACGTGCCCATCTACGTGCTCTCGCCGGGTCGCGTCTATCGGACCGACGAGTTCGACGCCACCCACCTGCCCGCGTTCCATCAGTTCGAGGGCCTCGTCGTCGACAAGGGCATCACGATGGCGAACCTCAAGGGGACGCTCGACCACGCCGCGAAGGTGCTGTTCGGCGCCGAGGCGAAGACGCGCTTTCGCACCAACTACTTCCCGTTCACCGAGCCGTCGGCCGAACTCGACCTCTGGCACCCGACCTTCACGGGCGGCGCGCGCTGGATCGAGTGGGGCGGCTGCGGCATGGTGAACCCCAACGTGCTGCGCGCGGCCGGGATCGACCCCGAGGTCTACTCGGGATTCGCGTTCGGGATGGGCATCGAGCGCACGCTCATGTTCCGCTCCGACGTGCAAGACATGCGCGACATGGCCGAGGGTGATGTCCGCTTCAGCGAGCAGTTCGGAATGGTGGTCTGATGCGCGTCCCTCTGTCGTGGCTGCGTGAGTACGTCGAGCTTCCCGAGAATGCGACCACCGATGACGTCTTCGCGGCGCTCGTCTCGGTCGGCTTCGAGGAGGAAGAAGCGATCGGCTTCGAGATCAGCGGGCCGGTCGTCGTCGGTCAGGTGCTCTCGTTCGACGCGGAGCCGCAATCCAACGGAAAGACCATTCGGTGGTGCCAGGTCGACGTCGGTGAGGCCAACGGGGGAGTGCGCGGCATCGTCTGCGGTGCCTCGAACTTCGTCGAGGGCGACAAGGTCGTCGTGTCGTTGCCGGGCGCGGTGCTGCCCGGGCCCTTCCCCATCTCGGCGCGCAAGACCTACGGCCACGTGTCCGACGGCATGATCGCCTCGGCGCGCGAACTGGGTCTCGGCGACGAGCACAACGGCATCCTGCGTCTGGTCGAGCTCGGCCTCGACCCGGAGGTCGGCGCCGATGCGATCGCCCTCCTCGGTCTGGACGACGTGGCCGTCGACGTCAACGTCACGCCCGACCGCGGCTATGCGCTCTCGCTGCGCGGCATCGCGCGCGAGTACTCGCACGCGACCGGCGCCGCCTTCCGCGACCCCGCCGCGCACGAGTGGGACGATGTCCAGCCCGGCAGCGGCTTTCCGATCGTCGTCGACGACCGGGGGCCCCTTCGCGGACGCGTCGGCGCGAGCGAGTTCGTCGTCCGTGTCGTCCGTGGTGTCGACCCCACCCGGCCCACGCCGCCGTGGATGGTGTCACGGTTGACACTTGCCGGCATCCGCTCTCTCGGCCTCCTGATCGATATCACGAACTACGTCATGCTCGAACTCGGCAACCCGATTCACGGGTACGACCTCGATCTGCTGCAGGGCGGCATCACGGTGCGCCGCGCTGCCGAGGGCGAGAAGCTCACGACCCTCGACGGCAAAGAGCGCACGCTCAGCGCCGAAGATCTGCTCATCACCGACGAGTCCGGTCCGATCGGCCTCGCCGGTGTGATGGGCGGCGGCACGACCGAGATGACGGATGCCACGCGCAACGTGCTGATCGAGGCGGCCATCTTCGACCCCATCACGATCGCGCGCACGGCGCGCCGACACAAGCTTCCCTCCGAGGCGTCCCGCCGGTTCGAACGCGGCGTCGACCCGTTGCTGCCCTTCGTCGCGGCGCGGCGCGTCGCCGACCTGATGGTGGAACTCGCCGGCGGCACCCTCGACCCCGAACTCGGTGGGGCTCTGTTCGCAGAGGTGTTCGTCGAGGGCATCGAGCTGCCGAGCACGTTCGTGCCGGCGCTGATCGGCGTGGACTACACGGATGCCGAGATCACCAGCGCCCTCGAAATGGTCGGCTGCGAGGTGCTCGCCGGGCAGGAGCGGGACGGAGTCTCTGACGGCTGGCAGGTGATCCCGCCGACGTGGCGCCCCGATCTGACGGACAAGTGGACACTCGCCGAGGAGGTCGCGCGCATCCACGGTCTCGACCGCATCCCCTCGATCCTGCCCACGCCGCCCTCCGGACGCGGGCTGACGGCACTGCAGAAGGGCCGTCGCCGCGTCGCCAACGCGCTCGCCGCCGCGGGCTTCGTGGAGACGCCGTCGTTCCCGTTCTCGACTGCCGACGCCAACGCTCTGCACGGCTCGGCCTCGGGCGAGCCGATCACATCGGTCAAGCTGGCCAACCCCCTCGACGGGCAGTCCCCGTACCTGCGCCGCTCGCTGATTCCGGGACTGCTGGCGGTCGCGCACCGCAATCAGGCGCGTGGCTTCACCGACCTGGCACTCTTCGAAACCGGTTCGGTGTTCACGCCTGACGACGGCGTCGAGTACGGC
>CAUPYO010000329.1:0-3091 GCA_963515565.1 uncultured Microbacterium sp. | reverse complement strand
GCGAAGCCGTGGTGCGCCAGGTGCTCGGCGCGACGTTCGTGCGCGAAGAGCCCTACGCGCCCCCGACGAGGTTCAACTGATCCATGTATGACGGCATCGTCCAAGACCTGATCGACGAGTTCGGGCGCCTCCCCGGCATCGGCCCGAAGTCGGCGCAGCGCATCGCGTTCCACATCCTCCAGACGCCCACCTTCGACGTCGCACGACTGTCGCAGTTGCTCGGCGAACTGCGTGCACGCGTGCGCTTCTGCGAAATCTGCGGCAATGTGAGCGAGCAGGAACGGTGCGCGATCTGCCGTGACCCGCGGCGCGATCCCACGTTCATCTGCGTCGTCGAAGACGCCAAAGATGTCTCCGCGATCGAGCGCACCCGCGAATTCCGCGGTCTGTATCACGTGCTCGGTGGAGCGATCAGTCCCATCGCGGGCATCGGGCCCGACGATCTGCGCATCACGCAACTCATGCAGCGCCTCGCCGATGGCACCGTGCAGGAAGTGATCCTGGCCACCAACCCAAACCTCGAGGGGGAAGCGACCGCGACCTATCTCAGCCGGTTGCTGCACACCCTCGAGATCAATGTCACCCGTCTCGCATCGGGTCTTCCCGTGGGCGGTGATCTCGAGTACGCCGACGAGGTCACACTGGGTCGGGCGTTCGAGGGGCGTCGGAGCATCTGATGTCGCCGGCCGTCTCCGGCCGCGCGTGGGCTCTCTACGCGCTGATGGCGGTGCTGTGGGGCATCCCTTATCTGTTCATCAAAGAGGCGGTCGACTCGCTGTCGCCGGCCGCGATCGTTGCGGGGCGCACCCTTCTCGGTGGCGCCATCCTGTTGCCGATTGCGTTGCATCGTCGCGCGCTTCGACCCGCTCTCGCCGTCTGGCCCTGGGTGCTGGCGTTCGGCGCGATCGAGATGGCCGGCCCGTTCCTGCTGCTCGGGCACGCCGAACAGACGCTGCCGTCGGGTCTCACCGGACTGTTGGTCGCCACGGTGCCGCTCTTCGCGACGGGCATCGCTCTGGTGCGCGGTGACCGGTCGGTGCTCTCGCCCACGCGCGCGATCGGTCTCGTCGTGGGGTTCGTCGGGCTGGTGGTCATCGTCGCCGGTCCGGGGCTCGCCGTCGCCGAGCCGTCGCAGGCGCTGGGCGCCATCGGGCAGGTGCTGCTCGTGGCCGTGCTGTACGCCATCGCGCCGTTCATCATCGCCACCAAACTCGCCCATGTGCCGTCGCTCGGCACGATCACGCTGTCCCTCCTCGCCGTCGGGGTCGCCTACCTTCCGTTCGCCTTGCTGACCCAGCCCGAGCTTCCGACGGTGCGCAGCGGCCTGTCGCTCGTTGCGCTCGGCATCCTGTGCACGGCGCTGGCGTTCCTCGGGTTCTTCGCCCTGATCGGCGAGGTCGGCCCCGTGCGGGCGCCGTTGTTCACCTATGTCAACCCGGTCGTCGCGATCTTGCTGGGAGTTCTTCTGCTGGGCGAGCCCCTCTCGCCCGGGCTGCTCTTCGGCTTTCCGCTCGTGGTCATCGGCTGCTGGTTCGCGGCGACCGGGGGACGCCTGCGCCCACGGCACCGCAGTGACGAGCCCCTGCCGCCGGTCACGCTTTAGGACGGGGATGCCGTTCACGCGGCGGACACGCGGCGTTGGTGCGTCGGTTGCCTCGCGGTCGTGTGCATCGCGCATCCTTCCTTCGCAGCGCGGCCACGCTCGGGTGCGCAAGGAGGAGGGGTATGCCTGCCCGACTTCTCTACGCCCGGTTTGCTGCTGCGGGCGATGCGACGGCTCTCGCCTGGCTGCGCGCCGCAGCGGAGACAATGGCCGATGCCTCCCGCGAACGCTTCGCAGACCAGGCGCGCCTTCCGATGAATGAGCCGGCGGTGGGCTGGCGGCTCGTCAGCGAGAATCGTCGTGACGTCGCACGAAGCTGCCGTCTCTTCCCCGACGACGAGGCCGCTTGCGATCACGTGGTCACGCTGCTGCGATCGCCCATGCCGATCGAAACGCACCTGTTGCCGCTGCGGCGGTTGCGCGACACCGGATGGTTCGCGAGCCTCGGCGACGAACCCGTCATGATGTGTGCGCGGCGCTACGACAAGCGCTCGACCGCGGAAAGCGCCGCCGAACTCGCCGTGCGCCTGTTGCGCAGCCTCGAGCCGGTCGTGCTCGCCGCCGCCTCGGGCTGAGCATCGCATTCGTCTTCGAAGCGTCGCCCGTCACATGGCTTTGCGCGCATGCGTCGATCCCTAGGATGGGAAGCTGGGCGCGGCATCCGAGTGCCCGTCGACATCTCTTCAGGAGTTCCCCACGTGGCGCTGATCGTCCAGAAGTACGGCGGCTCGTCCGTCGCCGACGCCGAGAGCATCAAGCGGGTCGCCAAGCGCATCGTCGACGCGCGTCGCGCGGGTCATGACGTGGTCGTGGCGGTCAGCGCAATGGGTGACACCACCGATGAGCTCATCGATCTGGCCGCCCAGGTGGCACCCATCCCCGCTCCGCGCGAGCTCGACATCCTCCTCAGTTCGGGCGAACGCATTTCGATGGCGCTGCTGGCGATGGCCATCCACTCGATGGGCTTCGAAGCGCGCTCGTTCACCGGCAGTCAGGCCGGCATGATCACGACCGCCGACCACGGATCGGCGCGCATCGTCGACGTCACTCCGGTGCGACTGCGCGAAGCGCTCGACGAGGGCGCCATCGTCATCGTCGCCGGCTTCCAGGGCTTCAACCGCGACACCCGCGACATCACGACGCTCGGCCGCGGTGGCTCCGACACGACCGCGGTCGCGCTGGCGGCTGCTCTCGACGCGGACGTGTGCGAGATCTACAGCGACGTCGACGGCATCTTCACGGCAGATCCGCGTGTGGTGCCCAAGGCCCGCAAGCTCGAGGTCGTCTCTGCGGAGGAGATGCTCGAGCTCGCCGCCAACGGCGCGAAGGTGCTCTACATCCGCGCAGTCGAATACGCTCGGCGCCACGGCGTCATGATCAACGCCCGCTCCACCTTCAGCGCCGGCCGCGGCACGTTCGTGCTCGGCCCCGGTATGACGGTTCCCGAGAGTCTCGCTCCCGACAGCACAGAGGAGTCCACCATGGAAG
>CAUPYO010000328.1:0-3092 GCA_963515565.1 uncultured Microbacterium sp. | reverse complement strand
TCATCGTAGGGGGCTCTCATCGCCCCATTGTGCACGACACCGCCCGGGAGCATGCCTCAGGGAGCGAGGCGCTCGACGGTGCGCGGCCGCACGATCGCCCACAGCGCCGTGCAGCCGATGAGCGCACAGCCGACCATGACCGATGCCATCGTGGTCGCGGTGATGCCGGCATCCTTGGCCAGCCATCCCACGATCGGGGAGATGATTCCGGCGACACCGAAATTGGTCGCCCCGAGAATGGATGCCGCCGTACCCGCCGCCTTGCCGTGGCGGTCGAGGGCGAGCACCTGCACGCACGGGAACGTGAAGCCGCAACCGGTCATGAACACGAACAGCGGCACCATCGTGCCCCAGAGCCCGAGACCCAGCTGGTCGCAGACGATGATCGCCACGGCCGCGAGCACCAGCACACCCGTCGATACGGCGAGCACCCACTGCGGTCCGAAGCGCGCGGCCAGACGCGCCGCGACCTGCACGCCGATGACGAGGCCGAGCGAGTTGGCGGCGAACAGCAGCCCGTACTGCTGGGCGTCGAAGCCGTACGTCTCCTGGAAAAGGAACGACGAGGACGACAGGTACGAGAACAGCCCGCTGAACGACATCCCGCCGATGATCAGCACGCCGACGAACACCCGGTCGCTGAACACGGCACGGTAACGCTGGAGCACGGTGGTCGCGCCCCGCTCGTGGCGACGCGCCGCGGGCAGGGTTTCGGGAACGAGGGCGATCGCCGCGACGAGCATGACGGCGCCGTAGATCGCGAGCACCACGAAGATCCCGCGCCACGGCATGACCGTGAGCAGCGCCGAGCCGATCAGGGGGGCCACCACCGGTGCGGCGCCGGAGACCAGCGCGAGCCGGCTGAGCATGACGACGAGGCGGCGTCCGCCGAAAAGGTCGCGCACGATCGCCATGGCGACGACGCCACCGGCCGCGGCGCCGACGCCCATCAGCACCCGCGCGATGGAAAGAAGGGTCAGGTCGGGCGCGAGGGCTGCGGCCGTGCTCGCCACGACGTGCAGTGCGGTGACGGCCAGAAGCGGGACCCGCCTGCCGACCTTGTCGCTGAGGGGACCGACGATCAGCTGACCGAGCGCGAAGCCGATCATCGTGCCCGTAAGCGTCAGCTGGATGGCGGCCGCGGAGGTGCGGAAATCCGCCTGCAGCGTCGGGAACGCAGGCAGGTACAGGTCGATCGTGAACGGCCCGAGGGCGGTGAGCGCGCCCAACAGAATGATGTACACCACCCGTCGCGACGCCGAGATGGCATCGCCCGGA
Organism: uncultured Microbacterium sp.; assembly: GCA_963515565.1. Classification (GTDB taxonomy): domain Bacteria; phylum Actinomycetota; class Actinomycetes; order Actinomycetales; family Microbacteriaceae; genus Microbacterium. Next base: position 1,814 of record CAUPYO010000328.1, on the reverse strand, counting down.
TGCAGCACGACCGGCGCCGTCGCGGGGTGCGCACCCAGCGTGCGGATCGCTCCGGTGGCGGAGCGCTCGGAAGCCGTGGTGGGGCGGGCGGGGGTCGAGGGGGAAGCGGTGGTGTCGCGCACGGTGTCCAGACGGGGTGTGATGACGGTCAAGGCGGCGGGGCGGCGGCGGGCACTCATGCGCCCGGAGCGGCTGCCGAAGAGGAGGAGAGGGGGGTGCCGATCAGGGCGGGAAGCCACCGGCGGAGATGCTCGAAACGATTCGAGCCGAATTCGATCTTAATCGTTTGCCCAGCCTGCGAGGCATGCAGACGCCTACGATCGGAAAACCGCTCCGCTTCCGGGACGGTCGCCGCCCCTCTCCGAGCCGAGGACATCCCCATGACCCCGACACCGCCCGGCAAGCGCACCAGCGGCAATCCCGCCGCGCGCGCCCACATCGCCCTCACCGTCAAGCAGCAGCGCGAGCAGCAGAAGCAGCAGAAGCTCGCCGAGTATCAGCGTCAGCTGGCACGCCGCCGACGCAGCAGACTCACCTGGTGGATCGTCGGCGCCGCCGCGGCCGTCGCCATCGTTGCGGTGATCACGGCATCCTTCGTTTTCGCGCCGAAGCCGACGGGCTACCAAGCGGGCGGCACCGGCGCCGCCATCGAGGGCGTCGAGACGTTCTCCAACGCCACTCAGCACGTCGCGGGCACGGTCGACTACCCGCAGAACCCGCCCGCCGGCGGTCCGCACAACCAGTACTGGCTCAACTGCGGCATCTACGACCAGCCGCAGCAGAACGAGAACGCCGTACACGCGCTCGAGCACGGCGCGGTGTGGGTCACCTACGACAAGACGCTGGTCAGCGCTGCCGATCTCGACGCACTGAAAGCGCAGCTGCCCCCGTCGTACGTGATCCTCTCCCCTTACGAGGGTCTGCCCACCCCGATCGTGCTCAGTGCGTGGAACGCGCAGTTGAAGCTCCAGAGCGCGGCCGACAGCCGCATCCCGACGTTCTTCGAGGAGTATTGGCGCAACCAGAACGTGCCCGAGCCGAACGCCTCCTGCAGCGGCGCGATCGACGGGCCGGGCAAGCAGTCGTGACCGAACCGGCGAGACCTGCGGCCCGCGCGCTGCCCCCTTGGTGGGCTGTGCTGATCGTGTCGGTCGCCATCGCCGGGCTGGCCTTCGCGATCGGGCGCTTCTCGACCTTCGGTCCCGCCGCGGCGGCGACCCCGGGATCGCAGTCGGCGGAGGCGGGCTTCGCTCGCGATATGCAGGTGCATCACGGCCAGGCCGTGGAGATGGCGATGGACATCTATCGCACGACCGACAACCCGGATGTGCGCGTGCTCGCCTACGACATCGCCACCACGCAGTCGGCGCAGAAGGGCGAGTTCTACGACTGGCTCGTCAAATGGGGGCTCCCCCAGGCCGGCGGCCCGCTGATGGCATGGATGGATGCCGCCGATACTGCGCACCACCACGGCAGCTCCGACGCGTCAGGCGCGCGGCCGTCCGACGCCGAACTGATGACCCAGATGGGTATGGCGAGCGCGGCGGAACTCGCCGAGATGCGCGCGCAGACACCCGCGACGGCCGACTGCACGTTCCTGGCACTGATGATCCGCCACCACCGGGGCGCTCTGCCGATGGCGCACGCGCTGCTGCAGCGGGGGCACGACCCCCGCGCCCTCACCGTGGCTCAGGGCGTCATCGACACGCAGTCGGCCGAGATCGACCTGATGAACGCGCTGCGCGCTCAACTCAGCTGCACCGGCTGAGCATTCACGCGCAGGCGGGGCACGCGCGCGCCGAGGCCCCCGCGCC
>CAUPYO010000327.1:0-3104 GCA_963515565.1 uncultured Microbacterium sp. | reverse complement strand
GGCTGTCGGCGTCGAGGATCGTGTAGCTGTAGCCCTGCTCCGCGAGGAAGCGCTGCCGGTTCTGTGCGAACTCCTGATCGACGGTGTCGCGCGCGATCAGCGTGTAGAAGCTCGCGGTGTGGCCGTTCGTCTTCGGCCGCAGGAGCCGGCCGAGACGCTGAGCCTCCTCCTGGCGCGACCCGAACGAGCCCGACACCTGGATCGCGACCGACGCTTCCGGAAGGTCGATCGAGAAGTTCGCCACCTTCGAGACCACGAGCACCGGAATGCGGCCCTCGCGGAACGCCCCGTAGAGCTCTTCACGTTCGTCGACCGGAGTCGCCCCGGTGATCTTCGGCGCTGCCAGAGCGTCGGAGAGCACATCGATCTGGTCGAGGTACTGACCGATCACGAGGATCTGCTCGCCGGCGTGGCGTGCGACCAGATCCTTCACGACGCCGATCTTCGCGTGGGCGGTCGCGGCGAGCCGGTAGCGCTCATCGTCGGCGGATGCCGCGTACTCGAGGCGGTCGGAGGCCGGCAGATCCACGCGCACCTCGTAGCAGACCGCGGGGGAGATGAACCCCTGGGCCTCGATCTCCTTCCACGGCGCGTCGAAACGCTTGGGGCCGATCAGGCTGAAGACGTCGCCCTCGCGGCCGTCTTCGCGTACGAGCGTCGCGGTCAGGCCCAGGCGGCGGCGCGCCTGGAGGTCGGCGGTGAGCTTGAAGACGGGTGCGGGCAGCAGGTGCACCTCGTCGTAGACGATGAGTCCCCAGTCGAGGGCGTCGAGCAGCGCCAGGTGCGCGTACTGACCTTTCCGCTTGGCGGTGAGGATCTGATAGGTCGCAATCGTGACCGGCTTGACCTCTTTCGCCTGGCCCGAGTACTCGCCGATCTCCTCGGCGGTCAGCGAGGTGCGCTTGAGCAGCTCGTCGCGCCACTGGCGTGCGCTGACGGTATTGGTCACGAGGATGAGGGTGGTGGTCTTCGTCTCGGCCATCGCCGCCGCGCCGACGAGAGTCTTGCCCGCGCCGCAAGGGAGGACGACGACGCCCGACCCGCCCTCGCTGAAGATGTCGACGGCTTGGCGCTGATAGGGACGCAGAGTCCAGCCGTCCTCGTGCAGGTCGATCTCGTGCGGCGTGCCGGGCGTGTAGCCGGCATGGTCTTCCGCCGGCCACCCGATCTTCAGCAGCTCCTGCTTGATGTGACCGCGTGCCCACGCGTCGATCACGTACGTATCGGGCGAGGGGCGGCCGATCAGCAGCGGCTGGATGCGCTTGTTCTTGCCGACTTCGGCGAGCACCGCGGGGTCGGAGCCACGCAGCACGAGGGCGCCGTCGGCATCCCGCTCGATGACCAGGCGCCCGTAGCGCCCCACCGTCTCGCGGATGTCGATCGACACCGACGCCGGCACGGGAAAGCGCGACCAGCGGTCGAGCGTGGCCAGCATGTCGTCGGCGGTATGCCCCGCGGCGCGGGCGTTCCACAATCCGAGGCGTGTGCCGCGGTACGTGAGGATGTGCTCGGGTGCGCGCTCGCGCTCGGCGAAGATCGCGAGCTCGTGCCGCGCCGTCTCCGCCTGCGGATGCGCGACTTCGAGCAGCACGGTTCGGTCGCTTTGCACGATGAGAGGGCCGTCAGCCATAGCGACCCAGTCTACCGGGGCGTGCGGCGGTGACGGTCACGTCGGACAAACGTCGCGCACAGATGCGACCGCACGCCAGCGACGATCAGACCGGGCGGATGCCGCTGATGCTCGACACCGGCAACGTGCGCTCGACGTCGACCATACGGTCGAGTCCGCGCAGGCGCCCCCCGCCGAGGCCGGTGGCTTCGATGGTGAACTCACGCTCGGTGCCGTCGGGCATGCGGACCGCGACGATGATGGTGCTGCGGGATCGCACGGCCTGGTCGAGCTCACGGCCCAGCCAGGCGGCGTCGGCGTCGACGTCCTGCGCCGAGCGCAGCCGCGACACCAGGATCGCGTACCTGTCCTGAGGGTCGGTCGTCGCCGGCAGGTCGGTCGCCAAGCGGTGTCGGTCCAGCGTGCGGCGGGTGCCCGCGGCATCCACGGCGACGACCGGGTAGCGGGCATCGGCGATCATCCAGAAGGCGGTGTCCGGGCCGCTGCGGGTGACGAGGTCGGCGCCGTCGGCGACGAGCCCGAGCGGGCGCAGCGCCTGATCGACCGCGAGCGTGCGCAGCAGCGCCTCGTCATCGCTGCGCACCCGTGTACGGCCCTCGCTATCCGGTCCGACGCGCAGCGTGCCGTGGGTACGGGCGGTGCGTTCGATCTCGTACGCGAGAGGTTGAGGGAGCCCGGTGAGCGAGAGGGCGGTCAAGAACTCGCGCAGCGAGTCGGCGCTCTCGCCGGACGTCAGCGCATCGGCGATGGTCTCCGTGGTGAAGCGATATGTCGACGCCTGTGCATGCGATTCTCGAGTGGCCATCGATCGCAGCCGCATATCGAGCTGCGGGGCAAGGGGCCCGGGCGCGATCGCGGTGAGGTCGTTCTGCAGGTAGACCCGATCGACTTCCCCGGGCAGCAGCGCAGCCAGCCGCTCGAGATCCGCGGGGTCGAACGCCGCATCGCCTGCGGGTTCGTGGCGAAACGCTCCCCGCGCCCAAGCGGTCGGGCGGTCGGCGTCGTCCAGCACGGCCCATCGCTGCAGTAGCGACCGGAGGATGTCGGCGCGCGCCGGCCACGTCGGATCCAGCGGGTAGGCGGCCGTCCACTCGGATGCCGGGAGCCACCCGCCCTCGGTCCTTCGCAAGCCCGCCGGCATGCTCCCGAGGAGCGCGGCGGCGACGTCGGCCCAGCGTGTGAGCGTGTCGCTGCGCAGCCACTGACCACCGTGTGCGGTGACGAGCCAACTCTTGTCCTGTCCGGCGAGCAGACCGGTGCGCTCCGCGATGACGACCAGCTCGTCGGCGGCGGTGCCTTCTTCGACGATGCCGGACTCGACGAGTCGGCGCCGATCGGCGGCACCGAGGGTACCGGCGCCGATGCGTCCGAACGGGTGCGCGAGCGCGGCGTGCAGGATGTCGGCGAGCGACGCGAGCGACGCGAAGGCGCGCTCTGCGGCTCCCGCGTCGTCGGAGGTGGCGCCGTGCTCGAC
>CAUPYO010000326.1:0-3107 GCA_963515565.1 uncultured Microbacterium sp. | reverse complement strand
GTCGGGGACGACGGCGTCGAGCGCCGCGCGCGAGGGGGTTCCGCCCGGGAACCACTCGGCCCGCCATCCGCCGCCGCGCACCCAGGCGTCCGGATCAGCGAGGGTGGCCGCGTGCGCACGCACGCGGTCGAGGCAGCCCTGCTCCGACCCCGCGTCATCGAGCGAACAGTCCAATCCTTCGAGCGCGACGAGGCCGAGGTGCACGTGCGCGTCGGCGAACGACGGCGCGATGAGTCCCCCGGCGGCGTCCACCTCTTCGGCGTGCGGCAGAGCGTCGCGCACATCGCTGCGGCTGCCCACCGCGACGATGACGCCGCCCCGGACGCCGACGGCATCGGCATCCCGCACCTCGTCGCCGTCGAAAACGGGACCTCCCGAGACGATCAGTTCACTCACGGGGCGCCTGCCTCTCCACTTCTCGATCAACTCGCGTGCAGCACGGGGCGGAAGAAGCGGCGGGCATGCGGCGTCCACAGCGCGAGGACGATCAGTACCGACACGACGATCTGCGACACCGACCATCCGTCCCAGTCGTGGTCGACCGCGAGGCTCCACGCCTGCAGCGCGATGAGCCCGACGGCGAGCACGCTGACGAACAGGCGGGACAGGCCGCTGCCGCGGCCCAGGCCCGAGGCGGCCGCCATCGACAGCAGGCCGAAGAGGATGATGCCGACGCCGATGAGCGAGACACTCATCACCATCGAGCCGGGCACGTCGTAACGACTGAGCAGGAAGAGGATGCCGAACATCGCATTCGCGATGCCGCTCAGATACACCAGCGCCACGCCGATGGTGACGGCGACCGGACGTGAGACTTCACGCGTGTGCGACACCGTCGTCCGCGGCGCGGACGCCGCGAGGGCGCGCGCGACGTAGCGGCGCTGCACCATGCGCACGACCTCGATCAAGATGATCGCGCCGATACACGCTGCCGTCACGACGAACGCGGTGTTCTGCGACGGGTCGACGAGCAGGAAGAACGACCGCGACAGCGCCACCGAGAAGATCACGACCAGCGCGACGAACATGCCGCCCACGACGGCGCCCTTGTAGCGGTTGAGCGGGCGGCTGAGCACCGCCAGGATCCAGATGCCCACGACGGCCAGGATGATGGTCGCTCCGGTGCGCAGCTCATCGACACCGGCGCCCGCGCCGCGCACGCTCAGCGTGTAGACGGTGAGGGTGCCGGCCACGATGACGCCGGTGGGGATGGCGAAGCTCAGCGAGCGTCGCAGGAAGCCGGGGATGTAGCGCTGAGCGTTCGGCATGAGCGCGAGGAAGAACGCCGGGATGCCGATCGTCAGGCCGTCGGTGATCGACAGCTGCCGGGGCAGGAACGGGAACTCCAGCAGGAGCACGCCGAACAAGATCGCAAGCAGCGTCGCGTAGGTCGTCTTGGTGAGGAAGAGCATCGAGACCCGCTCGATGTTGGCGATCACCTGACGCCCCTCCGCGACGACGTCGGGCAGATGCGAGAAGCGTCCGTCCAGCAACACGAGCCGGGCGACGGCCTTGGTCGCGGCGGCTCCCGAATTCATCGCGATGCCGATGTCGGCGGTCTTGATGGCGAGGGCGTCGTTGACCCCGTCGCCGGTCATCGCCACCGTGTGCCCCCGCGACTGGAGTGCGACGACCATGCGCTTCTTCTGGTCGGGACTCACGCGGCCGAACACCGCGTGCTCCTCGAGCACGTCAGCCAGGGCCTCGTCGTCGTCGGGCAGCTGCCGGGCGTCGAAGCCCTCCTCGGCATCCACCCCGACCTCGCGGGCGATGGCGGCCACCGTGCGCGGGTTGTCGCCGGAGATGATGCGGATGCCGACGCCCTGCGCGCGGAAGTACTCGAGGGTATGGGCCGCGTCGCTGCGCACCTTCTCGCGGAAGGTGAGAACGGCGACCGCGACGAGATCAGCGGGCAGCCGTTCGGCCTCCGCATCGGCGGCGGTGAGCTCGGTCGGCGCGTAGGCCAGCACGAGAGTGCGCCGCCCCGTCGATGCACGCGCGATCACCGCGGACCCCAGCGGATCGTCGGCATCGGTGGCGGCGGCGCCGAAGACCATCTCCGGCGCACCGAGCACCCACGTACCGGCGGGGTCGCCGTCGTCGGCGAACGAGGCCGCACTCCACTTGCGCGCCGATGAGAACGAGATCGTCTCACGGGCGACGCGCGCTGCGCCCGCCGCGTCGGGAGCGAACGGCTCTCTTAGCGTGCGAGCGGTCGCGTTCGCCTCGGGGGCGGCTCCGTACCACGCCAACGTGCGCCGCCAGCCCGTCACCTCGTCGAGCACGAACGCGTCGTCGTACGCGATCTCGCCCTCGGTGAGGGTGCCGGTCTTGTCGAGGCAGATGATGTCCACACGTGCGAGGCCCTCCACAGCCGGCAGCTCGTTGACGAGCACCTGCCGGGCGGCCAGGCGCGCGGCGCCCACGGCGAAGGTGATGGAGGTCATCAGCACCAGGCCGAGCGGGATCATGGCCGTCAGCGAGGCGATCGTGTTGACCACCGCCTGCACCCACGATCCGCTCTCCCAGGCGATCCGCCAGCCGCCGGCGACCTGCATCTGAGCGTTGAGCACGAGCAGACCGATCGGCCCGATCCCCCACCCGACCCACGTCAGCACGCGGTTGATCGAATCGCGCAGCTCCGAGCCGACGAGCGAGAACCGCTTGGCCTCGTCGGCGAAGGTGTTCGCGTACGAGTCCGCCCCGACACGGATCACCTGGGCGTCGCCGTCGCCGCCCACGACGATCGACCCCGAAAGCGCGTCGTCCCCCGCCTGCTTGTCGACGGCATCCGATTCGCCCGTGAGCATGGACTCGTCGATCTGCAGTCCGCGAGAGCCGACGACGCGGGCGTCGGCGGGCACCTGATCGCCCGCGCGGAGCACGAGGATGTCGCCCAGGACGACCTCGGTCTGCGCGATCTCGAGTTCCGCCCCGGCCCGCCGCACGCGCGCACTCGCCGCGTTGAGCAGGGCGAGCTTGTCGAGCGCCGCTTTGGCGCGAAACTCCTGCACCGACCCGATGACGGCGTTGGCCACCGCCGCGAAGCCGAACAAGGCGTCCTGCCAGCGCCCCAGGGCGAACAGGATGCCGAAGCAGGCGAAGAC
>CAUPYO010000325.1:0-3107 GCA_963515565.1 uncultured Microbacterium sp. | reverse complement strand
GTCATCGCGCGCGAACGCGACGGCGGCTCGTCCGTCGAGCACCAACGACGCGCCGTCGACCCACCCGGTCCACGCGCCTCGCACGAGAGCCGGGTCGACCGTCTCCGGGGCGTGACCCTGCAGCCCGGCCACGACGGCATCGGGCGTGCCGTGACCGATGCCGGTGGCACCCAGCGACCCGTAGAGGGCGCACTCGACACGCGCGATCTCGCGGGCGGCATCGGCCGTCGCGGCATCCACCGCGCGGCGCGCGAAGTCGCAGGCCGCGCGCAGCGGCCCCACGGTATGGGAACTCGACGGTCCTACTCCGATGGAGAACAGTTCGAATGCCGAGACGTACGCACTCACTCTTGGAGCCTACGCCGACAGCTACGCTGAGCAGTCAGAGGAGCTCCATGACCGCACTGACGACGCCCGATGCCGACCGCCGCGCCGCCCTCGAGGCCTGCGAGGCGACCGGCCGCATCGACGACGGCTTCCTCGGCCGTTTCGACGCGCAGTTCCCGCGCCTGCACGAGCTGTTCGCCCACCTGTACGGCGAGCGCGACGACGGCCAGGAACAGCTCGCGGCGACCGTGGCCGCGGCATCCGCGTCGTGGAATGCGCGGCCTCTGGATCTGAAGGTGCGCGACGCGCAGCGGGCGGCCGATCCCGACTGGTTCCAGTCCGAGCGGATGCTGGGCGGTGTCTGCTACGTCGACCGGTATGCCGGAAACCTCGCCGGCATCCGCGACCAGATCCCCTACTTCCGCGAACTGGGGCTGACCTACCTGCACCTCATGCCGCTGTTCGACGCTCCTGAGGGCGACAACGACGGCGGCTACGCGGTCTCCAGCTACCGTCGCGTCAACCCGAGCCTGGGCACGATGCAGCAGCTCACCGAGCTCGCCGCCGATCTGCGCCTGGCGGGCATCTCGCTCGTGCTGGACTTCATCTTCAACCACACCAGCAACGAGCACGAGTGGGCGCAGAAGGCCGTCGCGGGCGACCCCGAGTTCAGCGACTTCTATCTGATCTTCCCCGACCGCGAGATGCCCGATGCGTACGAGCGCACGACGCGAGAGATCTTCCCCGACGACCATCGCGGATCTTTCGTGCAGCTCCCCTCCTTCGACGGCGAGCCGGGCCGTTGGATCTGGTCGACGTTCTACCACTACCAGTGGGACCTCAACTACGCGAACCCCGCGGTGTTCCGCGCGATGGCGGGCGAGATGCTCTTCCTCGCGAACCAGGGCGTCGAGGTGCTGCGGATGGATGCCGTCGCGTTCATCTGGAAGCGACTGGGCACCTCCTGCGAGTCGCTGCCCGAAGCTCACCTGCTGCTGCAGGCGTTCAACGCGGTGCTCGCGATGGCCGCACCGGGAATGATCTTCAAGTCGGAGGCGATCGTCCACCCCGACGAGGTCGTCAGTTACGTCTCAGCCCACGAGTGCGAGCTGTCGTACAACCCGCTGCAGATGGCTCTCACCTGGGAGGCGCTTGCCAGCCGTGACGGGCGCCTCCTGCAGCAGGCCCTCGACCGTCGGCACGATCTGCCCGCCGGTACCGCGTGGGTCAACTATGTGCGCAGCCACGACGACATCGGCTGGACGTTCGCCGACGAGGATGCCGCGGAGTTCGGCATCGACGGCTATGCGCATCGTCAGTTCCTGAACCGGTTCTACACCGGCCGCCACGACGGCAGCTTCGCGCGTGGGGTCGCGTTCCAGGAGAACCCGGCGACGGGAGATGCCCGCGTCACGGGCACGACCGCGTCGCTCGCCGGTGTCGAGTCGGGTGATGCCGGCGGGGAGGATCGCGTCGTCCTCGCGCACGCGCTCGCACTGTCCACGGGCGGCATCCCGCTGCTGTACCTGGGCGACGAGGTCGCCCAACTCAACGACTACACCTACGCCGACGACCCCGTGCGCCGCGGCGATTCGCGCTGGGTGCACCGGGGCAACCGTCCGCGCGACGCCTACGCGCGGCGCGGCGATGACACGACTGCCGCCGGGCGCATCTTCCGGCGCCTGACGAAGCTGATCTCGGTGCGCCAGCAGTCTCCCGAGCTCGCCGGCAACGCGCTCATCCCGTTCCACACGCCCCACGCCGCGGTCATCGGCTACCAGCGCCCCGGCGCATCGTCGCGTGTGCTGGTGCTGGCCAACGTCGGCGATGCCGAGGTGGCGATCGACCCGCTGACCTTCTCCGGCTTCGAACGCATCGGGTTCGACCTGGTCCACGACACCGCGCACGATCTTAACGAGGGGCTGAACCTGCCTCCGCACGGTTTCGTGTGGCTGCGCGTCACTGCGGTCTGACCTTCCGCGCGCGGAGCACGCCGCAGATAGCGTCAGACGCCGAGCAGGCCGCCCCGCGGACGGAAGACACCCGCACGCGCGAGGGCGAGGTAGAGCAGGCATCCGAGGCAGAGGCCGAAAGCGGCGTTGAGGAAGGCTGCGACGAAGGCCGCCGCGGCGGCGATGGGCAGTGCCCACGCCACACCGGCGACATGCAGGAGCAGTCCGATGGTGACCACCGCGAACCCGATCACCTGCGCGAAGCGCGGCGGCCGCGGGTCTTCGAGGTCGGTGGGCGGCTGCAGGCGCGGACGGATGGCCACACGGTAGAGCGCGCCCCACGGGGCCGTGCGCGGCGCGGCGAAACCCCAGACGAAGAACAGGTCCACGACCACGAGCAGGATGAAGGCCGGGTCACTCACCCGCTCGCCGAGAGCCGTGTTCGGCTGCGTCGACGAACCGACGAGCGCGAGGAAGACGCCGACGAGCAGCAGCACAGCCGTGAGGGATGCCGCGAAGCGCGGCCCCCGCGGGTCGATGCCGGCGGGGCGGAGAGACGACGAGGCGTTGGAGGAGTTCACCACAGTGCCACGTTAGGCGCTCGTCATCGGAGGACGGCCGGGCGCGTCACATGCGGTCATGGATTGCAGACATCGCACGATCCGGGATCGGCTGCGGCTATCGGTCGCGGCCGGACGCACCGCTCGGGGCACGCCGCGCAGCCGTCGATGTCTGCCCGCACCCGCGAGGTCGCCGCGCCGCAGGCGGCGCACGGCAGCCCGAGGATCACATCGACGTGCCCGAAGCCCGGGCATTCGCATGCCGGGC
>CAUPYO010000324.1:0-3107 GCA_963515565.1 uncultured Microbacterium sp. | reverse complement strand
GAGCAGCACGAGCGCACCGGTCTCGGCGGCCCGCGCCGCCAGGGCGGCACCGTTGAGCGACGCGGCGTGCGCGTCGCCGTCCAGCGGCACCGTCTCACCGGCGTCGAGCCGACGGGCGACCGTGCTCGAAAAACGCAGCACGTCGACGACGATCACGACATCCGACGGCGCGACTCTGACGAGCCCGTCGAGCCCCCAGTCGAAACGCACCTGATATCGACCCTGATCGAAGAAGGAAGGCATTCCTCCAGGCTAGGGGTGCGGATGCGAGACTGACGGCATGCGGATCATGCTGAAACTGGTGCTGGATTGCGATGCGGACGCCGCGTGGCGCGCCCTTCACTCGCCGCGCGCCGTCGCCGACTTGTACGGACCTCTCGTCCACCTCATACCGATGGCCGCCGAGGGGTTGCCGACGCGGCTCGAACCGGGCGCCGACGTCCCGGTGGAGATGAACCTCGGTGGCGCGCTGCCGCTGGGTCAGCAGCTGATCCACGTGAGCGAACGTTTCACCAGCGACGCGAACGGGCGCGTGCGTATCTTCCGTGACAGCGGCATCCCGTTGACGGGCCCCCTCGCCGCCCTCGACGTGTGGGACCACCAGATGGCGGTGGCGCCAGCGCCGGGCGATGCGACGAAAACGCTCTGGCGCGATCGCCTGGTGATCGGCGGCGTGGCTGCCCCTGCCCTGTGGCCTGTGCTGTGGGCGACCTGGCAATGGCGCGGCGCACGACTGCGCGCGCTCGCGCCGACGTGGGCATACGACCCCGAGACGGCGGACGTCGAGGACTGACGCGATCGCACAGACGACCCGGGCGCCGCGGTCGAAGCCATGACCGCGGCGCCCGGGATCTCATTCGGCGAGCGCCTCGACGGCCGTCACCCGCGTCGCCAGCCGGGTGGGCACCACCGTGGCGATGGCCGTGAGTACGCCCGTCGCCACGACCACGATCAGCACCGGCACCCCCGGAACGGCAGGCGCCACGAATGTCGGCGACGAGAACGCCGGCGGCAACGACACCGCCCCTAGCAGCGACTGCGCCGCCACCCACCCGTACGCGATGCCGAGCACCAGTCCGAAGGCGAGCGCGGTGATGGTCACGTGCACGGCTTCGAGCAGCACGACGCGACGGATCTGCCCCGAGGTCAGTCCCAGCGCCCGCAGCAGCCCGAGCTCACGGCGTCGCTGGACCACCCCGATCGTCAGCAGGTTCACGAGACCCACCGCCGCGATCACCGCCGACACGGCGACGAGGCCCATCATGATCGCCGCGAACGTGTCGAGCACACGGCTCATCTCGGCCGGCGCGGTTCCGCCGGATGCCGCCGTCATCACGGCCTTGACCGAGTCGCTCGCCACGGCGAACATCACGACGAGCGTCACGCCCATCACAACGCCGATGGCCATGCGGCTCGCGCGCTCGGGGTACCGCAGCGCGTTCTCGGCGGCCAGTCGCGCGGTCGCGGAGCGCCCGAACAGGCGCCCGGTGGCCCGCAGCAGAGGCGGCATGACCAGCACGGCGCCCAGCGCCAGCCCGGTGAAGGAGAGGATGCCGCCGAAGAAGGCGACGACCACCCCCAGCGGCGAGACGAACCCCACGAGCACGCCGGCCACCAGCAGCGCCGCACCCAGGAGGAACAGCACGATTGCGGCGGCGTTGCGGCCGCGCGACGCAGACTGCTGATGAGTGCGGGGCGCCGACCCGGCGAGCGCCTCCAAGGGCGTCACGGTCAGCACGCGGCGAGATCCGGTCCACGCGCCCGCCCACGTCGTGAGTGCCACGACGACGGCTGGAATCAGCAGCACCGGCTGCAGCACGCTGTATCCCGGAGAGATGCCGAGGTCGATGTCGGCGACGCGCACCAGCACCGCGGCCGCGGCGATGCCGAGGATGAGCCCGATGCCCGCCCCGATCGCCCCCACGATCAGGCCCTGCCTGCCGACCTCTCGGCGCTGCGTGCGCTCCGAGGCTCCGATCAGACGCATCATGGCGATCTGGCGGGTGCGGCCGGCGATGATCGTGGCGAAAGTGTTGGCCGTCACGATCGCGGCGACGTACACCGCCACCCCGACCAGCAGAATGCTGAGGATGCCGAGGACGGCGGCGACCGTCGCGCTGTCGCCGAGGTAGGGATCGCTCCGAGCCCACGTCGCGATGTAGCCGGTGGCCGTCAGCAGCAGCACGCCGAACGCCGCGGAGATGGCCGCGACGAGGATCGTCGCCCCCATGCCTCGCTCGCGCAACCAGGCGAACGACGCGCGGCCGGAGCGCGGTTCGGCATCCGCTGCGCCGCCAGGCAGAGCGCCGATGGCTTCGACCGCGGCGCTCATGCCGCCACCTCCGCGGCGAGCATGAACGCCGACACCTGCTCGGCGGTCTGCTTCGGCTTGTCGGCGACGACGCGGCCGTCGCCGAGGAACAGCACCCGGTCGGCGTGGGCCGCCGCGACCGGGTCGTGCGTCACCATTGCGATCGACTGTCCGTGTTGGCGGCTCGCCGCGGCGAGGAGCGCCAGCACTTCGCGGCTCGACCGCGAATCGAGGTTGCCGGTGGGCTCGTCGGCGAAAACCAGGTCGGGGGCGGTCGCGAGTGCGCGGGCGATGGCGACGCGTTGCTGCTGACCGCCGGAGAGCTCGTGCGGGCGGTGGGCGAGGCGCTGGCGCAGACCGAGGGTGTCGATCAGGTTGTCGATCCGTGCCCGTTCGAGCGCGGTGGGCCGGCGACCGTCGAGGTCGAACGGCAGCAGGATGTTGGCGAGCGCGTCGAGCGTCGGCACGAGGTTGAAGGCCTGGAAGACGAAGCCGATGCGGCGGCGGCGCAGAATGGTCAACTCGAGGTCGGACAGCCCTGTGATCTCGGTGTCGCCGATCCAGGCGCGGCCGCTGGTCGCGCCGTCGAGCCCCGCCATGATGTGCATGAGCGTCGACTTGCCCGAGCCCGAGGGGCCCATGATGGCGGTGAACTCGCCGCGGCGGATGCCGACGGTGACACCGTCGAGCGCACGGACCCCGGTCTCACCGGTTCCGTAGGTCTTCGTGAGGCTGTGGACGCGGGCGGCGAGCCCGAGTTCGGTGGTCGTGATCTCCATGCCTTCGACGCTACGGA
>CAUPYO010000323.1:0-3108 GCA_963515565.1 uncultured Microbacterium sp. | reverse complement strand
CGGCGGCGCTCATCCATGCGGTCGCGGTCGACCCGGCCGCGAGCTGAAGCGCGGACCGGTTCCGCTCAGACCGGAGCGGGCCCGGTGCTGAAGCGCACCACGAGCGGCGCCGGCATGACGGTGCGCACCGAGGGCGCCCCCTCATCCAGCAGCGCGGTCACGGCCTGCGCACCCAGACCATCGAAGTGCTGACGCACCGTCGTCAGCGGCGGGCGGTAGTTGGCGGCATCGTCGACGTCATCGAAACCCACGACGCTGACGTCTTCGGGCACGCGCCGGCCGCGTTCGGCGAGCGCACGGAGGGCGCCGAGCGCCATCTGGTCGTTGGCGACGAACAGCGCGGTACCGACGGTGCCTGCATCCAGCAGCGCGGTTGCCGCCTCGTAGCCCGATGCCGAGGTCCACGACCCTCGGACGAGAGCGCCGACGGGACGATCCGAGGCTTCGAGGGCTGCGCGCCACCCGCGCTCGCGCTCAGCGGCGGCATAAGAGGAGGCGGGGCCGGCGATGTGTGCGACCGTGTGGTGGCCGTGCTCCAGCAGATGCGTGGTGGCCGTGGCGGCGCCGCCGGCGTGATCGGTCTCCACTCCCGCGAATCGATCGTCGGGCGCCGAGTCGACGACCACGAGGCGGAGGTTCGTGGGCAGATCCGCCGAACGCACGAGCGCCGAGGCCTCGTTGATGACGACGACACCGTCGACGCCCTGCTCGTTGAGCCGTTCGAGCGCCTCGGCGGCATCACCCGATCCGAGCGTGACGACGGCGACATCGTGGTCGCGCTCCGCAGCGGCGTCGGTGACGGCTTCGAGCATGAGGGAGTTGCCGACGGTGGCCAGCGTCGAGACGACGACGCCGATCGTGCCGGATCGTCCAGTGCGCAGGGCCCGAGCGGCGCGGTGGATGCGGTAGCCACTGCGCGCCATCGCTTCTTCCACGCGTGCGCGGGTCGCCGGATCGACGCGCGGGCTGGCGTTGACGACTCGCGAAACCGTCTGCGCCGAGACCCCTGCGATGCGGGCGACATCTGCCATCGATGCGCGCTTCTGTGTCATCCCCGACCTCCGTGTTGACGATAGCACGCACCTCCCCCTATCGTGTTATCGTGAACATGCCGGAGTTGCCATTCCTCACTCCCGAGGCGATCCCCCTCGGAGCAGGTGTCGTCAAGCGACCGACCCGTCTCGCCGACGGTCGCGAACTGATCTACTTCGACGACCCCGGCACCCACCTCGGCCCCGAACGCAGCGCCGATACCCGCGCGCTCGATCCCCGACCTGCCACCGCGACCATGCGGCAGGACATCCTCACCGGCGATTGGGTGTCGGTGGCGGCGTCGCGGCAGAACCGCGCATTCCTTCCTCCCGCCGAGCTCGACCCGCTCGCCCCGCAGACGGCGACGAACCCCTCCGAGATCCCCTCGGTCTACGACGTCGCAGTGTTCGAGAACCGCTCCCCCTCCTTCGGGCCGGCCCTGGCTGAGGCGCTCGGCGACGCTCCCGAAGCCGCGGACCCACCCCGAGGGTTGGACGATCTTGCCCACCTCGGACTCGGTCGCACGCGCACGAGTGTGGGCCGCTGCGAGGTCGTGTGCTTCTCGCCGGCGCGCACCGGATCTTTCGGCACACAGACCGTGAGCCGAGCCCGCACGGTCATCGAGGCGTGGGCCGACCGCACGGCGGCTCTGTCGGCGCTTCCGGGCGTGCAGCAGGTGTTCCCGTTCGAGAACCGGGGCGAGGCCATCGGCGTCACCCTGCAGCATCCGCACGGCCAGATCTACTCGTACCCGTACATCACGCCGCGCACCACGCGCCTGCTCGATTCGATCGACCGCACCGCTCCCGACCTGTTCGCGCGCATCCTCGCCTTCGAACAGGAGGGCCCGCGCGTGCTGCTGCGCGGCGAGCACTGGACGGCGTTCGTCCCGTTCGCCGCGCGCTGGCCGCTGGAGATCCACCTGCTGCCGCACCGGCACGTGCCCGACTTCGCTGCGTTGACCGACGCCGAACGCGATGAACTCGCCCCCGTCTACCTGCGGCTGCTGCGCGGCATCGACGCGCTCTACGGAGATCCGACGCCCTACATCGCCGCCTGGCACCAGGCCCCGGTGCACGTGGGGCGCGACACCGTGCGGTTGAACCTGCAGATCACCAGTCCGCGTCGCGCCGCCGACAAGCTCAAATTCCTCGCCGGGTCCGAGGCCGCCATGGGCGCCTGGATCGGCGATGTTCCGCCCGAGACCGCCGCCGACCGGCTGCGCTCCGCCATCGAAGGAGTCCAGCTGTGACCGCCACGGCATCGCCCCAGACCGACGCTCGCGATCTGTTCGCCGAGCTCACCGGCGCCATCCCCGCAGGCTTCTGGTCGGCTCCCGGACGCGTGAACCTCATCGGTGAGCACACCGACTACAACGAGGGCTTCGTCTTCCCGTTCGCGATCGACGGGCGCACCGTCGTCGCGCTCGGCACGCGGGACGACGGGCGCATCCGGGTCGTGTCCACCTTCGACCCCGTGCCGATCGAGGTGGCCCTCGCCGATCTCGACGCGCTGTTTCCCGACCGGCGCGACGACGTCGTCGAGTGGGCGCGGTACCCGCTCGGTGTCGCGTGGGCTCTGCAGGATGCCGCGCGCGCCGCGGGCGTCGACCCCGCGAGCCTCACCGGCGTCGACATCGCACTGGCGTCGGACGTTCCCGTCGGTGCCGGACTGTCGTCGTCCGCCGCGATCGAGGGGGCGACGGCATCGGCGTTGAACGACGTCTGGGGCCTCGGCCTGACGCGGGTGGCGCTGGCGCGTGCCGGCCGTCGTGCCGAGAACGAGGCCGTCGGAGCTCCCACCGGCATCATGGACCAGATGGCGTCGATGCTCGGTCGTCCCGATGCCGGTATCTTCCTCGACTGCCGCTCCCTCGACGCCGACGTGGTCGACCTCGGCTTCGCCGCCGCGGGCCTGGAGGTCCTCGTCGTCGACACCCGGGTCAGTCATGCGCACGCCACCGGCGGCTATGGCGAACGCCGCGCCGCGTGCGAGCGGGGCGCCGAGATCATGGGGGTTCCGGCGCTTCGAGACCTCATGCCCGCCGACCTCGATCGTGCCCGCGAGCTGATGGAC
>CAUPYO010000322.1:0-3123 GCA_963515565.1 uncultured Microbacterium sp. | reverse complement strand
GCATCCATCCGGCCCACCGCCACGAGCCACCCGGCCGCGGCGAGCACGACGTCGGCGGCAATGGGCTGATCGTCGGATGCGAACGCGAGCGGCAGCGCCTCGCGCAGCACCGCGCGCGCGTCGTCATGTCGCCCGCTCAGCACCAACGCCTGCGCGCGTCGAGCGGAGGTCCACGCCCACAGCTGAATCTCGGGTGCGCCGTTGTCGGTGGCGGGGATCGCATCGAGGTGGCCAAGCGCCTCATCGGCATGCTCTTCGGCCAGCGCCACGGATGCTGCGGCCGTGCGGAACTGGAACATGGCCCGGTCGGAACCGTCGAGCTCCGCGAGGCGCCGAACCTCCGCCAGGCGCCGACGGGCTTCGTCGAAGCGGCCGAGCCGCACCAGGATGCCGAGAGTCAGCGCGCTCTGCTGGATGGTGTCCCACACCGACGTGAGCCCGGCGAGCCCGGCGGCGGCGGCGTCGGAGATGGCGAGCGCCTCATCGAGGCGGCCCTGCAGCACGAGCCACTCAGAGCGCATCTGGCTGGCCAGGGCCAGCCCCCACGGGTCGTCCAGTGCGGTGAACTTCTGTAGGGCATCGGCGCTGGCGGTATCGAGGGTCTGAGCATCGCCGCTGTTCTGCGCAGATGCAGCATCGAGCACCGTGAGGAACGCATCGGTCCATGCGGGCGCTCCCCGCACGTCGTCGTCGCGCGCCGAGAAGTTCCACGACCGGATGCGGCGTCCACCGGTCTCGACGAGCGAGCGGGCCGCCGCGCGCACAAGTGCGGCCAGAGCGAGGCCGAGGTCGGAGCGGTGCTGCGCGGCCCCGGTCGAGATATCGACGGCTCGGCGTCCGATCTCGGCGACCTCCTCCGCGGTCAGAGCATCGGCGCCGGCCGGCGCGGTGAAGGTCGGCAGCATCAGCAGCAACGCATCGAGCACGACCGCCGCTTCGGAGTCGGGCACGCCGTCGCCGCGGGCGAAGAGCTCGATCTCGGTACGCAGTTCGGCGAACCGCTCGCGCATGAAGTAGGGCCAGACCGTCACGCGCACGAGCTCGCGCCCGAGCGTGCGCAGCTCGGGCGGGCCGCCCTCCTCGGTCGCGCCGGCATCCCGTGCGAAACGGATGGCCGCCGACAGCGACTCGTCGTTGGCGTCGAACCAGGCCAGGGCGTCCTTCACGCCCGGTCCCCGGAGCCTGTCGTCCTGGCCCCGGCCCAGCCGGGCGAGCACGGTCGCCGCCCGCAGCCGTGCGTCATGCTCGCCAGCCGCGTCGCGCAGGCGCTCGAGTCCGTATTCGCGCACGGTCTCGAGCAGCCGGAACCGGCCGTTCGCGCGGGTCAGCAGGGAGCGGTCGACGAGCGCGTCGAACGCGTCGGGGCCGATCCCGAACGCGCCGGCGACGGCCGCGGCATCCCGCACGCCGATGCCGTCGGGAAACACGGATGCCGCGGTCAGCGCCGTACGCTCGTCTGCCGGGAGAGGCTCCCAGCTCCAGTCGATGAGGGCGCGGAGTGTCTGATGCCGCGGGTCGGCGGCACGCGGGCCGGAGCTCAGGAGCGTGAACCGGTCGTCGAGGCCCGCGTCGATCTCCTCGAGGCTGAGGGTGCGGGCCTTGGCGGCCGCCAGCTCCAGAGCGAGGGGCATGCCGTCCAGCCGTTGCACGATGCGCGTGACACTCTCGGCATCCGCTTCTTCGGGCGCCGCGCCTCGAGCGGCCCGTACGCGCCGGGCGAAGAGTTCGACGGCATCGTCGTGCGCGAGCGGCCCGAGGGGGACGAACGCCTCACCGGGCACCCCGAGGGGCTCGCGGCTGGTCGTCAGGATCCGCACGCCCGGCAGCGTCGTCAGCAGCTCGCGGGCGACCGAGGCCGCCGCCGCACTCACGTGCTCGCAGTTGTCGAGCACGACGAGCACGTCCCGCCCGCGCAGGGCCTCGACCACGCGGTCGCTGTCGCTCTCCTCCACCCGCTGACTGTCGGTGAGTCGGATGCCGCGACCCGCCGCGGCGGCGATGGCGGCCCACACCTCTGCCGGAGCGGCGGGAGCGAGTTCGACGAACAGCGCGTCGGCGGTGCGCCGCGCGGTTTCCAGAGCAAGGGTGGTCTTGCCCGCGCCGCCGGGGCCGAGCACCGTCACCAGACGTTCCGCCTCGAGCTGCGCGGCGATCGAGGTCAACTCGCTCGTGCGACCGACAAGCGGAGCGAGGGCGGCGGGCACGGTCGCCGTTGTCGTACGGGCCGTTGCAGTCGCCGTCTGCGTGCGAGCGTCAGCGGCCGTTGCCGCGGCGACCGCGATCCGCTCGGCGTGGGCGCGGTCTTCCAGCAGGTCGCGCAGTGCCCAATCGAATCCCTCGGGCACCCACGGCTCTCCGCTCCAGAGGGCGATGGCAGCGCGTGCCGCGGCGGCGCCGCCGTCGCTCCGGGCGTCGGCCACGAGGTCTTGGAAGCGGGTGAGGTCGACGTCTTCGCGCGCCAGCGTCAGCCGGTAGCCGCCCGAGACGGCGTCGATCAGGTCGGCGCCGAGGGCTCGCCGCAGCCGCGAGATCAACGATTGCAGGGCGGCCTTCGGATCGTCGGGGACGTCGTTCGCCCACAGATCGTCGGTGAGGGCGCGCGTGGACACCACAGTGCCGGTATCGATCGCCAGGCGGAACAGCAGCGTCTCCTGACCGCGTCCGCGCGCCGGCAGAGGCCCGGCATCCCACGCCGGTCCGCCGAAGTAGGTGAGCCGCACGGCTCCACTCTAGAGGCGGCCGCTGTCGGTCTTCGGGGCAGCTGGTCTTCGGCCGGGATGGGAGGATGGACGGGTGACCGCGCACACCGAACCCGACCTGGCCGGCCGTGCCCACACCACCCGCGTCGTCGTGATCGGCGCCGGCATCGCCGGACTGACCGCCGCGTGGGAGTGCGCCCGCATCGGCATGCCCGTCACGCTCGTCGAGGCGCGCGGCCGCATCGGCGGCGACATCGAGACGGCTGAACTCGACGGCATCCGCATCGACCTGGCTGCCGAAGCCTTCTCGGTCTCGGTCCGCCCGCTCGGGACCCTCATCGACGAACTCGGCCTGCGCGACGCGGTCGAACCCGCCGCCGACAGCTCGATCGCGATCGCCCTGCCCGCACCCTCTGCATCCAGC
>CAUPYO010000321.1:0-3137 GCA_963515565.1 uncultured Microbacterium sp. | reverse complement strand
GGGGGGGGGGTGGGGGGCTCATCCCCCCTCGCCCCGCCCCTCATCGCGTCACACGGTGCCGATCCTGATTCCGGCGGCGAGCCGGTCGAGTTCGTCCTCCGCCGCCGCGAAGCGGTCGGGTTCGACATCGAATGCGCACATCAGCACAGCGCGCTTGCCGTCATCCCAGTGCCACGTCGCCGTCAGGCGGGCGCCGGAGCGATGGGCGATGGTACGGACCGTGCGAATGGCTGTGCCCGGTCCCTGAGCGAACGGGCGAGAGTGTGGCGCCGCGGCATCTTCCCCGTCGATCGCACGCACGAGTGCGCGGGCGAGGCCGAGGTCGTTCGTGGCGCTGTCGAACACCTCCACGACGAGCGGACGCGGGTCGCCGTCGACGAGCGTGAGACGCTGCTTGTTCCGATTCCACCGCTCGCTCGCCGTGATGCGCAGAGCGGGAATCGCCGGGGGGCGTGCCGGAGACGCGGCCCGCGCGTCGGGGCGGTGCCGAGACCGTGCGTCGCGAGGTTGCGGTCGAAAGGCCTGGACGGCATCGCGGATGCCGTCCCACATCCCCCGCGAGAGCACGACGACAAGGGCGAGCACCCACGGGACCACTGCGCTGAGCACCGGCCAGAGGAAGGTCCCCCCGAACGTGACCGCGGCGCCGAGCGTCGTCAGCGCTCCGACCAGCGAGACGATCCCCAGATCCCACCGTGCGGAGAAGATGGAATCCATGAACTGGCCGCGATAGCGCCAGGTCGCGACGCCCAAGAACAGCGCGCCGAGCGCCGGGATCCACAGCAGCCAGTACGGCGGGGGAAAGACCGGATACCCCGCGCCCGTGCCGAAGATACCGCCGTCGCTGCCGGGGGGGATCGTGCCCCGGGCGAATCCCACCCCGGCGACGATCGCCACGGGGACCACCAGGATCAGCACCAGCGCGACGACGATCCACCCGAAGGCGGCTCTGAACCACTCCGCCGTGATCTCCGAGTCCTTTTGTCTTGTCACCGTCCGAGCCTATCGGGGGGCTCGCGGGCTCAACCGCCGAGCAGCGTTTCGATCGGGCCGCGTGCGAAGTAGATGAGGAAGCCCACGGCGACCACCCACAAGAGCGGACTGATCTGTTTCGCCTTGCCCGAGAGCGAGCGCACCACGACCCAGCTGATGAAGCCCGCGCCGATGCCGTTGGCGATCGAGTACGTCATCGGCATGACCGACACGGTCAAGAAAACCGGCAGCAGCACGCTGAAGTCACTGAGGTCGATGTGCTTGACCTGCGCCATCATCATCGCGCCGACGATCACCAGCGCGGCGGCGGCGACCTCGGTGGGAACGATCGAGGTCAGCGGCGTGAAGAACATCGCCAGCAGGAAGACGACGCCGGTGACGACGTTGGCCAGTCCGGTGCGCGCCCCCTCGCCGATGCCGGAGCCCGACTCGATGAACACGGTCGCCGAGGAGGATGACGTCGCGCCGCCCATCACCGCTCCGACTCCTTCGACGACGAGCGCCGACTTGATGCGCGGGAAGTCGCCCTTCTCGTCGGCCAGTCCCGCCTCCTTCGCGAGGCCTGTCATGGTGCCCATCGCGTCGAAGAAGTTCGAGAAGACGAGGGTGAAGACGAGCATCACGAGTGCGACCATGCCGACCTTGCCGACGTCGAAGCCGAAGTCGACGGCGCCCAGCAGGCTCAGGTCGGGAACGCTCACCGGCGATCCGCTCAGCGCCGGGATGGTCAGCCCCCACCCGCCCGGGTGATCGGTCGCCGAGCCGAGGTGCCAGATCGCCTCGATGATGACCGAGACCACGGTGCCGCCGACGAGTCCGATCAGCATGCCGCCCTTGACCTTGCGGGCCACGAGCACGCCGGTGACCAGCAGCGTCAGCACGAACATCAGCGTGGGCACCGACGCGACCGAACCTCCAATGCCGAGACCCACCGGGGGCGAGTTCGATCCGGTCGCGGTGACGAAGCCCGAGTTGACGAAGCCGATGAAGGCGATGAACAGGCCGATCGCCACCGTGATGGCGAGCTTCAGCTGCACCGGCACCGCGTCGAAGATGAGCTTTCGCAGGCCCGTCGCGGCCAGCAGAACGATGATGACGCCGTTGATCATCACGAGCGCCATGGCTTCGGGCCAGGTCACTTCGTGGATCACACTGAACGCGAGGAAGGCATTGATGCCGAGGCCGGCAGCGAAGGCGAACGGCAGTCGCGTGATGACGCCGAACAGGATCGTCATCACACCGGCGGTCAGCGCGGTCGCCGCACCCACAGCCGAGAATGCCAGTTCGTTGCCGGCGATGTCGGCCTTACCCGACAAGATGATCGGGTTGAGGATCACGATGTAGGCCATCGTCACGAAGGTGACGAGGCCTCCTCTGATCTCACCGCCGATCGTCGAGCCTCGACGGGTGATCTCGAAGAAGCGGTCGATCGCGCCGGCCGGCGCGGCGTCGGAACGCGAGGTGGACGTGGGTGTAGCGGGCATGGATCCTCCGTCTAGAACGCTAGTGGATGCCGCGCCCGCGCCGCCCGCTGTGGTTCTCCGTGAGGTTGCCCGTGCCGCCGCGCGTCCGCGCAGCGCAGCTCACCGGGATGGGTAGGGTCGAACCCGCATGAACCGCCTGCTCGTCCTCCTTCTCTCCGCTGTCGATGCGCTGATCGCAGCGGCCGTCGGCGTCGCCGTGGTCTTCGCGCCTCTGACGGTGTTCTGGGTGGTGGGACTCGGCGCTACGGCCGACTGGGGTGCGCTGTGGCCGGCGGCGGTGCGCATCTGGCAGCTCGGGCACTTCGTGCCGCTGCACATCGCGCTGAGCGACGGCTACATCGTCGCGGCCGGCATCCCCGCGCAGGCGTCGTCTTTCCTCATCTCCCTCGCTCCTCTGGCGCTCGCCGTGTTCACGGCCGTCTTCGCCGCCCGTTCCGGCATGCGCGCCGCCCGGTCGGGCTCGTGGCTGCTCGGCGTCGGCTCCGGCAGCGCGGTCACCCTCCTTCTCGCCGCGGGGCTCTGGGCGACATCGCGGGGCCCCGCGGCGGCGGTCTTCGGGTGGCAGTCACTGCTGTTTCCCACTCTTGTCTACGCCGTGCCCGCGCTCGGCGGCGCGATCGTCGAAGCGTGGCGCGGCGGCGACGGTGCACTGGTGGATGC
>CAUPYO010000320.1:0-3156 GCA_963515565.1 uncultured Microbacterium sp. | reverse complement strand
CTACGACACCGAGAGCCTGCGCGATTACTTCGTGCGCACGGCCGGCGAAGTGATCATCGAAGAGGGCAAGCCTCTGCTGGTGGACCGCTTCCTCGACGACGCGATCGAGCTCGACGTCGACGCGCTCTACGACGGCCACGAGCTGTACATCGGTGGAGTGATGGAGCACCTGGAAGAGGCGGGCATCCACTCCGGCGACTCGTCGTGCACCCTGCCCCCGGTGTCGCTCGGCCGCACCGAGATCGATCGTGTGCGCACCGCCACCCACG
Organism: uncultured Microbacterium sp.; assembly: GCA_963515565.1. Lineage (GTDB taxonomy): Bacteria > Actinomycetota > Actinomycetes > Actinomycetales > Microbacteriaceae > Microbacterium. The sequence goes on along the minus strand of CAUPYO010000320.1, from coordinate 2,887 downwards.
CGATCGCCGACGGTGTCGGCGTGCGCGGCCTGCTGAACGTGCAGTTCGCCGTCTCGGCCGGCGTCCTCTACGTCATCGAGGCGAACCCGCGGGCCTCACGCACGGTGCCGTTCGTCTCGAAGGCCCTGGGCATTCCGCTCGCGAAGGCTGCATCTCGCATCATGGCCGGATCGACCATCGCGGAGCTCAAGGCGGAGGGACTGCTACCCGTCGAGGACGGCTCGCGCGTTCCGCTGGACGCCCCCGTCGCTGTCAAGGAGGCCGTGCTGCCCTTCAAGCGCTTCCGCACCGCCGACGGTCACACCGTCGACTCCGTGCTCGGACCGGAGATGCGCTCCACCGGTGAGGTCATGGGCATCGACCGCGACTTCCCGACCGCGTTCGCCAAGAGCCAGGCGGCGGCGTACGGCGGGATGCCGACCTCGGGCACCGTCTTCCTGTCGGTGGCCGACGATGACAAGCGCGCCGTCATCCTGCCGGCACACCGCCTGCAGGAGCTCGGCTTCCGTCTGATCGCGACCGCCGGCACCGCCGAGATCCTCGCGCGCAACGGCATCCGCGTCGACGTGGTGAACAAGTACTCGGACACGCAGGACTCCGGCGAGCCCAACGTGGTCGACCTCATCAATGCGGGCGAGATCGACATCGTCGTGAACACGCCGTCGGGCGGCATCGCGCGCGCCGACGGGTACGAGATCCGCGCCGCTGCCGTCGCCGCCGACAAGGCGCTGTTCACCACGATGGCCGTGCTCGGAGCCGCCGTCAGCGCCCTTCCGGTGCTGCGCGAAGGCTTCGCGGTGCGGAGCCTTCAGGAGTATGCGACCGATCGCGCCGAGAAGCTGGCGGCGGTGTGATCTCGTTCGGTGCACGTCTGCGCACAGCGGTCGCTGCGCGCGGGCGACTGTGCGTGGGCATCGACCCGCACGAGTCGCTGCTGCGTGAGTGGGGCCTGGACGTCAGCGCCGCGGGCGTCCGCGAGTTCGGGCTGCGCACGGTGGATGCCGCGGCATCCACCGTCGCCATCGTCAAGCCGCAGGTGTCGTTCTTCGAGCGGTTCGGCTCGGCCGGTTTCGCGGCGTTGGAAGACGTCGTGGCGGCTGCCCGCGCCGCGGGGCTGATCGTCATCGCCGACGCCAAACGCGGCGACATCGGCACCACGATGGACGCGTACGCCGCTGCCTGGTTCACTCCCGGTTCGCCCCTGGAGGCGGACGCCCTCACCCTCAGCCCGTACCTCGGCGTCGGCGCGCTGACCTCGACCCTCGAGTACGCCCTGGCACAGGGCAAGGGCGCTTTCGTCCTCGCCGCGACGAGCAACCCCGAGGCGGTCTCGCTGCAGTCGGCGGATGCTGCAGGGCGCCCCGTGGCTGCAGCCGTAGCCGACGCGGTCGTGGCCGCCGATTCCGACGCCGCTGATGAATGGTCATCGCTCGGTCTGGTCGTCGGGGCCACTGTCGATCTCTCCGCCCGAGGGCTCGGTGCGTTCGCGCGCACCGTGCCGATCCTGGCACCGGGATTCGGCGCGCAGGGAGCGCAGCCGAGTGACCTCGTGCGCATCTTCGGAACGCTCTCCGACGCGGTGATCGCGAGCGAAAGCCGCAGCGTCCTCAGCGCCGGTCCCGAACACCTCGCGGCGCGCATCGCGGAGCGCGCCGACCTGTACCGTGGAGAATCCCATGGCTGATTCCCGTACCCCTCCCGAGGTCGACCGTGTCGCGGCATCCCGTCGCGCCGTCGCCGCCCGCCGTGAGCGCGCCGCACTCAAGCACGACGTCGCCATGCGCGTCATCACCCCGCAAGAGCTTCTCCAGCGTGCCTTCGACGAGCCCGACGAGCCCGCCGGCGCGATGCGCATCACCGAGTTCCTGACCGCGTTGCCTGCGATCGGCGAGGGCAAGCGCGACCGCATCCTCGCCGACCTGGAGATCGCGCCGGTCAAGCGCCTGGGCGGCCTCGGCGCGCGCCAGCGCGCGGTGCTGCGACAGTGGCTCGACACCCGCTTCCCGCCGTTGACACCGCGCAGCGGACGCAGCCGACTCATCGTGCTCGCCGGTCCGACCGCGGTCGGCAAGGGGACAGTGGCTGCGCACATCAAGGAGCACCACCCCGAGATCCTGCTGTCGGTGTCGGCCACCACGCGCGCCCCGCGGCTCGGAGAAGTCGACGGAGAGCACTACTTCTTCGTCGACGACGCGGGCTTCGACACGCTCGTCGCCGAGGGCGCTCTGCTCGAGCACGCGACGGTGCACAATGCGTTCCGCTACGGTACTCCGCGCGCGCCGATCGAGAAGGCGCTGGCCGAAGGCCGCACGGTGCTCCTGGAGATCGACTTGCAAGGCGCCCGCCAGGTGCGCGCCGCTGCTCCCGACGCCACGCTGGTCTTCCTGACGCCGCCCAGCTGGGACGAGCTCGTGAACCGGCTCGTCGGCCGGGGGACCGAAGGCGACGAGGAGCGCGCACGGCGTCTGAAGACCGCGAAGGTGGAACTCGCCGCGCAGGGCGAATTCGATTACCGCGTCGTGAACGACGACGTCTCCCGAGCCGCCGCCGAGATCGCCGCGCTCGCGCGCTGAGGTCGCAGATCCGTCCGGTCTCGACCACGTCGGGATCGATCAGGACGGCGCGCTGATAGAATGAACGGATGCCGCGGCTTCCTGCGGCCACCGGTTCTCCCGCGCGGGCTCTTCCCGCACGCTTTCCCACTGCCATTCGATCCTGGAGGTTCACCATGGCTGGACGTGACAAGGGCATTATCGACCCGCCCATCGACGCGCTGCTCGACAAGGTCGACTCGAAGTACCAGCTCGTGATCTACGCGTCCAAGCGTGCGCGCCAGATCAACGACTACTACTCCGACCTGCACGAGGGCAACCTCTTCGACAACGTG
>CAUPYO010000319.1:0-3166 GCA_963515565.1 uncultured Microbacterium sp. | reverse complement strand
CGCACTACTGGCCCGAGTTCGCCGCCAAGGGAAAGGATGCCGTCACCGTGCGGCAGCTGCTGTCGCACCAGGCCGGCCTGCCACAGGCGACGACGCCTCTCACGTGGGACGAGCTGTGGGACCACCACGCGGCCGCCGCACGGCTGGCCGACACCCGACCCTACTGGCACCCCGGCAGCGCATTCGGCTATCACGCGACCACCATCGGCAGCCTCGGCGACGAGCTCGTCTACCGCGTGAGCGGACGGACCCTGCACGAGTTCTACGAGCAGGAGATCCGCGCGCCGCACGGCATCGACTTCTACCTCGGGCTCCCCGACGACCAGGAGCACCGCTTCACGGCGCTCCGCCCGATGATCCGCCCGGTCTCGGCGACCGGCAGCCCGCAGTTCTCGGCGCTCGGACCGGTGGTGTTCGGCTCACTCAGCCGCGACATGGACCACACGAACTCCCCCCGCAACTATCGCTACGGTCACGCCGCCACGGCGGGGACGGGGACCGCGCGAGGTCTTGCCCGCCTGTTCGCCGCCGCGGTGACCGGTGTCGACGGACGCGCCCCCTTCCTCTCGGCCGACACGGTCGTGCAGATAGGTCAGCAGCAGATCCGCGGCTACGACGAAGTGCTGCACCAGCAGGACCGTGCCCACGCGATCATCTTCCAGAAGCCGTCGCAGCAACTCGCCTTCGGCGGTCCGCGCGCCTTCGGTCACGACGGGGCCGCGGGGGCTCTTGCCTGCGCCGACCCCGACACGGGTCTGACCTTCGCCTGGACGATCGTGCGCGGCCCGTGGCCGGGCGGCGCCGACCCGCGCGCGGTGGCGCTGGCGCGCGAACTGGGCAGCCTGCTCGGGGCGTCGACATGAGCGCTGTGATCGATAACGCTGTGATCGATAACGCTGTGATCGACGGCGTCCGTGCGGAGCTGCGCGATGACAGCTCGCTGGTCGCCACGCCGATCCCCCGCCTGAGCTGGGTGATCGGCGGCGACGTGACCGGCTGGCAGCAGGCCTCGGTAGAGGTCTCGGACGGCGCGACGGAGATCTCCCTCGACGGCGGCGACAGCTCTCTGGTCGCGTGGCCGTTCGCGCCGCTCGCTGCCGGGGAGAGCCGGCCGGTGCGCGTGCGCGCGCACAGCACCGATGGACGCGTCACCGCGTGGAGCACCCCGCTCGTGGTGGAGGCGGGCTTTCTGTCCGACGGTGAGTGGATCGCCGCGCCGGTGGGACTGGCCCACCCGCAGCGCGAGGCTCAGCCCGCGCTCGTGCGCACCCGTTTCGTGCTCGAGCGCGAGGTCGCGCGCGCCGTCCTGTTCTGGACCGCGCTCGGTGTCGCGGAACCCACCGTGAACGGCACCGCCGTGAGCGAAGACGTCCTCTCACCCGGGTGGACGGCCTACCGCGACCGGCTCGTGCACGAGAGCGTCGACGTGACCGCGCTCCTCCAGCCCGGCGAGAACGAGCTGGGCGCGCAGCTCGCCGGCGCCTGGTACACCGAGAAGTACGGCTTCTTCACCTTCACCGACCGCATCTACGGCGATCAGCCGTCGTGGCTGGCGCAGTTGCGTGTGACGTATGCCGACGGCACCACCGAGACCGTCGCCGCGACGGGACCCGGATGGGAGGCCACCGGCGACGGCCCGGTCCTCGACAGCGGCATCTACGCGGGCGAGCATCAAGACCTCCGCCGCGGGCTCGCTGCAGCCGAGTGGACACCCGCGCGTGTCGGCGCGGCGGCGCGGCCCGGCTACGAGAACGTCCCCGTACCCGAAGGGCGCATCGCCCCGCCGGTGCGGCGCATCCAGACCCTGTCTGTGGTCGACACCCTGAGCACACCGTCGGGGGGCACGGTCCTCGACTTCGGCCAGAACCTCGTGGGGCGGGTCCGCATCCGCGTCCGCGGCGCGGCGGGGACGCGCATCGTCGTGCGTCACGCGGAGGTGCTCGATCACGGCGAGCTCGCCTTGCGACCATTGCGCAACGCGGCGGCCACGGCCACGTTCGAGCTGTCGGGCGGCGACGACGTGCTCGAATCGCGGTTCAGCTTCTACGGGTTCCGCTACGCCCAGATCACCGGCGCCGAGATCGCTGCGGCCGATGTCGAAGCGGTCGTGCTGCACACCGACCTCACCCGAACGGGCTGGTTCTCGGCATCCGACCCACTCATCGAGAAGCTGCACGAGAACGTGCGGTGGGGAATGCGCGGCAACTTCCTGTCGATTCCCACCGACTGCCCGCAGCGCGACGAAAGACTCGGGTGGACGGGTGACATCCAGGTGTTCACCCCGACGGCATCCTTCCTCTACGACTGCGACGGCTTTCTGACGTCGTGGCTGCGCGATCTCTCGCACGAGCAGACGCGGGCGGGCGGTGTCGTGCCGATGGTCGTCCCCTCCGCTCTGCCGTCGTTCGCCGGCGGCGGTCCCGCGGCCGCGTGGGGTGACGCGGCGACGGTCGTGCCGAGCGTGCTCTGGGAACGCTTCGGCGACCGCGACGCTCTCGCCGCGCAGTACGCGAGCATGCGCGACTGGGTCGAGGCGGTGCGCCGCGATGCCGGCGATTCCGGCCTCTGGGCGGGACGCATGCAGCTGGGCGACTGGCTCGACCCCGCAGCTCCCGCCGACAAACCCGGCAAGGCGAAGGTGGATGCCGACATCGTCGCGACCGCCTACCTCGCCCGTTCGCTGCAGCTCGTCACCGATGCCGCACGACTGCTCGGTCACGACGCCGATGCCGACCGGTACGCCCAGCTCGCCGCCCGCTCACGCGCGGCCTTCGCCGCCGAGTACGTGACACCCGCCGGTCGCATGATGAGCGATGCGCCCACCGCGTACGCCCTGGCGCTGCAGTTCGATCTGGTCGAAGACGGCGCGCTGCGAGCGGCGCTCGGCCGACGACTGGCCGGGCTGGTGCGCGAGGGCGGCTACCGCATCGGCACGGGATTCGTCGGCACACCGCTGGTGGCCGACGCGCTCACCGCGACCGGACACCTGGACGCTGCCGAGCGCCTGCTCACGCAGACCGAATGCCCGTCGTGGCTGTATCCGATCACGCAGGGCGCGACGACCGTGTGGGAGCGCTGGGATTCGCTGCTGCCCGACGGCTCGGTCAACCCGGGCGAGATGACCTCGTTCAACCACTACGCGCTCGGCGCCGTCGCCGACTGGCTG
>CAUPYO010000318.1:0-3185 GCA_963515565.1 uncultured Microbacterium sp. | reverse complement strand
GCGAAGGGTCGCGAGATCCCCGAGCACCTCTCGCACCTCGCGGCATCCGCCGAACTGGGCTTCGCTCAAGCCGTCTGAGCGCTGCAACTCGCCCGGGCCGTCATGGACGGCTCCGGACGCCGGCTCAGTCGGCGCTGGTCACCGACTGCACGTCGCCGTCGCTGGTCAGATTGACCAGGAGAACTTCATCGGTGGCGTCGGGGTCGAGCGCGTACTCGAGCACCGCGAACGGGTCCGACCCGCCGTGCTCGTCGGCCAGGATGGTCATGCTGACCAGCTGGAGCGACCGGATGATGTCCATGTGCACATCGCCGGAGATGTCGACGAGAACATCGTCGAGGTCGTCGCCGAGTGTCTCCTGCTGCTGCAGCAGATACTCCGTGACCTCGCTTGTGCGGTCATCGAGTTCGGCGACCATCGCGTTCCGCGACTGGAGATCGATCTGCTCGAGGGAGTTGATCATCGCCGCCGCGACGTCGAGCGCGGCCGCGGAGACGTCATCCTGATCGGGCGCGGTCAGATCCACCGTGACCCGCTGGTCTGCGAAGTCGACCACCTCGGACCAGAAGATCGATCCGTCGGGCCCGGACTCCAGCAGCCCGAAATAGTCGTGCTCGATCGCCATGACCCTATGCAACCACCCCGCGCGCCTGCGCGCGACCCCGGGTCCACTCACGCATCAGTCGACCAGAGCCGAGACGAACACGTGCGGCGTGAATCCGGTCAGATCACCGATGCCCTCGCCCTGTCCGAGCAGCTTCACCGGGATGCCGGTGCGTTCCTGAACCGCAAGGACGAAGCCGCCCTTGGCCGAGCCGTCGAGCTTGGTCAGCACCAGCCCGGTCACGCCGGCGTGCTCGAGGAAAGCCTCGGCCTGCATCACGCCGTTCTGGCCCGTTGTGGCGTCCAGCACGAGCAGCACTTCGCTGATCGGCGCCTGCTTCTCGATCACCCGGCGGATCTTGGTGAGCTCGTCCATGAGCCCGCCCTTGGTGTGCAGACGCCCCGCGGTGTCGACGAGAACGATCTCCGTCCCGTGCGCCTTCGCGTAGTCGATGGTCTGATAGGCCACGGATGCGGGGTCTTGCCCTTCATGCTGCGGCCGCACGATCGTCGCTCCCCCGCGCTCGGCCCAGGTCGCAAGCTGGTCGACAGCGGCGGCGCGGAAGGTGTCCGCCGCACCGACGACGACCGTACGGTCGTACCGCTGGAGGAACTTGGCGAACTTGCCGATGGTGGTCGTTTTACCGACGCCGTTCACCCCGACGACCAGCACCACGGCGGGCCGCTCGGTCAGGCGCAGGGTCGTGTCGAACTTCGCGAAGTGCTCCTCGAGCGTCTCCTTCAGCATGCGCTGCAGATCGCGCGGGTCGGTCGTGCGGAACCGCTCGACCTTCTCGCGAAGCTCGTCGACGACGCGTTCGGTGATGTCCGGGCCGAAATCGGCGGTCAGCAGCGCCGTCTCCAGGTCGTCCCACGTGTTCTCGTCGATCGTGGGCTTGACGAACATGCCGCGCAGTGCGCGGCCGAGCGACCAGGAGTTTTCCGCCATCCCCTCAGCCTACGGGGACGCGAGGAGCCCCGGATTCGCTCACCTCGTCGGCGTGGGCGCCGCGGATGCCGGGTACACCGTGACCGCGAGGTACTTGCTCTTCAGAGCGACGTAGATGCTGACCGCATCCTGCCCCGCAGGGCAGGCGACCTCCGCCAGGAATCCCCCGTGAATGCCGCCCAGGCCCCGCGCAGCGGTGACGTAGGACGTGCCCTCGGCAGAACCTGTGACGACCCTGACACCGAACGTCTTCGCACCCGAGGGTTGATATCCGATGGTGTCGTCGGCGGCGTGTGCCGTGACGTCGGCGGGCTGCACCCGCAGCCACGCCGCGATCACGGCATCCGAGAGAGCACGGTCGGAATCGGCTTTCGGAAGGTCGCTGACAGATCCCTGCCAGAAGCGCACGATGCACTGCGTCGCGGTCTGCGTGTACGCCCAGTTGCCCTTTCCGTCGTCGGGTGACGAGAGGGTGAACGCGTTGTCTGCGACCATCGCGTCGAGCCATTGCGCCTGCATGGTGCTGTTGACCTGGTCGCCGTCATCGAGAGAGAGCTGCGAGGGGACCCCGTCAGAATCCCCCGCAGAGGGCACGGATGCCGACGGTGTCGCCGAGGCGCCGCCGTCACCCACCGGTCCCGATGCAGCGCACGCGCTCACCACCCCCACCGACAGAGCGAGGGCGAGAGCGGACAGTGAACGCCGAAGTTGCATGGGTCGACACTAACCAGGGCCGCGGACGTCAGGCGTTCTCTCGCTCGCGCACGCGTTGGCCGACGACCGCCGACACACCGTCCTGTCTCATTGAGACGCCGTACAGTGCATCGGCGATCTCCATCGTGCGCTTCTGGTGCGTGATGACAATGAGCTGGCTCGATGCGCGAAGACGCTCGAATACGCCGAGCAGACGCCCGAGGTTCGCGTCATCGAGCGCGGCCTCCACCTCATCGAGGATGTAGAACGGGCTCGGACGCGCCATGAAGATCGCAGTCAAGAGGGCCACGGCGGCAAGTGAACGCTCGCCGCCGGACAGCAGAGAAAGCCGTTCGATCTTCTTGCCGACCGGTCGCACCGACACCTCGATGCCCGTCGTGAGGGGGTTGTCGGGATCGGTCAGAGAAATGCTTCCCGATCCGCCCGGGAACAAGATCGGGAACACCTCGCCGAACGCTGCTCGAGTGTCGTCGAAGGCGGCAAGGAAAATAGTCTGCATCCGCTCGTCGAGCTCCGAGATGATCGTCTGCAGATCGGTGCGTGTCTGCACAAGATCGGCAAGCTGCTCCGTGAGGAAGGCGTGCCGCTGTTCGAGGGCAGCGAATTCCTCCAGTGCGAGAGGGTTCACGCGACCGAGCTGCGACAGTTTCCGCTCGGCGTCCTGCAGGCGACGGCGTTGGGCTGCACGGTCGAAAGCGACCGGTTCGCCGTCGTCGTTATCGGTCGCGACCGACGCATCCGGACCATATTCCGCAACGAGAATATTCTCGTCCAGGCTCAGCTCCGACGCCACGCGCTCGAGCAGACTCGTCACATGCAGGCGCTTCTCGTGCATCTGCAGTTCGATGCTGTGCACGTTGTCGGTGAGGCGTCCCAAGCGTTCCCGGACGGTAGCCTCTTCGGCGCGCAGTGCGGTGAG
>CAUPYO010000317.1:0-3186 GCA_963515565.1 uncultured Microbacterium sp. | reverse complement strand
ACAGGCGCCGGATCGGGCATCCTGCATGTGCACGGGCCGGTGCCCGGCGCGCGCGTCGTCTCGGCCTGACCTCGGCGCCGCCCGCGCCCATCATCGAACGGGGAGCACCATGACCGATCGTCATCACCACCACGACGCCTCGCTCGATCGCACCATGATCGACGAGCTCACCGCCCGCGACCTCGTGGTGCGTCGCATCGACGACGCGGTGCGCGCCGCCGTCGACCCGTGGCTCGAGGCCGTCTCCCGGGGGTTCCTCGATGGCGAGCGCAACGAAACGCAGCGCGAGGCGTTCTTCGCCGGCTCGGCCTACCGCCGCAAGATCGGCGTGTTCGACGACACGGCGCCGGTGGCGGAGGTACCCGTCGCCACCTTCGCGTCGTGGGCGACCGAGCTCACCCTGCCCGGCGGCGTCGTGCCGGCATGTGCGATCAGCTCGGTCACGGTGGCGCCCACTCATCGCCGTCGCGGCATCCTGCGCGCAGTGATGGCGGGCGAGTTGCGGACGGCGGTCCGACGCGGCCTCCCACTCGCGATCCTCACCGTCAGCGAGTCGACGATCTACGGCCGGTTCGGTTTCGCGCCGGCCGCCGTCGCCGCGCAGTGGAGCATCGATGCCCGTCGCGCGCGCTGGATCGGTCCCGACGCGCCGGGGCGGATCGACTTCATCAGCCGCGACCAGGGCCGTGAGCTCGCCGTCGACCTGCACGAGCGCGCGCGTCGGCAGACGCCCGGTGAGATCGCCCTGCCGGGCGGCCACGACGGTCGCTTCTTCGGCACCCGGGCCGATGCGGACAAGCCCGAACAGCTCCGGGTCATCCAGTACCGTTCGCCGGCCGGCGATGTCGAGGGGATCGCGGTGTACCGCGTGACGGAGAACGAGGACGACTTCACCGCGTCCACCGTCGACGTCGGATTCTTCGTGGCCGTCACCGACGAGGCCTACGCGGCGCTCTGGCGCTTCCTGCTGAGCATGGATCTCATCGCGACGGTGCGGGCGAGCGAGCTGTCGGTCGATGAGCCGCTCTGGTGGATGATCGCCGATCAGCGGGCGGCCACGATCACGCTGCGCGATCACCACTACGCGCGGGTGCTCGATGTGCCGGCGGCGTTGTCGGCGCGCCGTTACGACGTCGCCGATACGGTCGTGCTCGACGTCACAGACCCGCTCGGCATCGCCGCCGGCACGTTCGTGCTGACGACGGATGCCGAGGGCCTCGCGTCCGTCGACATCGTCGATGACCCGCCGGTCGGGGTGCCGGTGACGCAGCTCGCCGTGGCGGAGCTGTCGGCGCTGCTGCTGGGCGGCGTGTCGCCGGTCACGCTCGCGCGCGCGGGCCGGCTCGTGTCCGACGATGCGGCCCGCCTCGCCCGACTGTTCGCCTCCACCGTGCCGCCGCAGCTGAGCTTCTGGTACTGACGAACGACCGAGGCCCCGGAACCTGAGCGGATCCGGGGCTTGGGTCGTCGGTGGTCAGGCTCAGCTGCCGCAGACGTCCTGCAGCTTCTTCGCCTGGTCCTGGAGCTTGGAGGTGGACTCCTGACCCTTGGTGGAGATCTCCTCCGCCTTGGTCTGCGCATCCTGCAGCTGCTGCATGGCGGTCGGGTCGCTCGGGTCGATCTTCTTCAGGTCGGGCATCTCGAAGTCGGCGAAGATCGCCGCGAAGTTGCGGTACTCGTCGGCGAATGCGGTCAGCGGGGCCCTCACCTGCTCGTTGGTGACCTTCGACTCGGCGGACGACAGACCGTCCAGCACGGGCTGGAACAGCGAGGAGAAGTCGACCTTCTCACCCGAGCTCGCCTTGCTCATCGAGGAGTTCAGGTCCTTCTGGATGCTCGACGTGGCGGTCTGGATTTCGTTCTTGGCGATGGTGCACGCGTCTGCCACGCTCTGCCCGCCGGCGCACGCCGTCATGGTGGCTGCCAGGGTGATGACGGCGGCGGCGCCGCCCAGTCGGGTCGCGATCTTGGTCTTCATATCTCTCTCTCCGGTTCCTGATGGTGTGGCGGCCACGGTGCAGGCCGTCGGAAAGTCTATGGGTCAGCCGTGAAGGCGCTCGCCGCCGGGGACCGTGCAACGGGCGCGCTCGCGTAGCCTGGAACGGATATGGCGCATCTGCTCGGGGCTGAAGGCCTCCACCTGGAATTTCCTACCAAGGTCGTGTTCGACGGCATCTCGCTCGGCGTCGACGAAGGCGATCGCATCGGCATCGGTAAATCGAGCCTGATGGCGATGCTGGCCGGTCGGCTCGAGCCGGATGCCGGGCGCGTCACGGTCCGCGGCGGCGTCACCGTCGGAGTGCTCGATCAGGGTGACACGCTGGATGACGCGCTGACGATCGCCCAACACGTGGTCGGTGACCGCGCCGAGCACGATTGGGCGGGCGACGCGGGCGTTCGCGACGTGATCGCGGGGCTCGTCGGCGACCTCGACTGGAACGGTCCGGTGGCCGGCCTCTCCGGCGGTCAGCGCCGCCGCGTCGCCCTCGCACGTCTGCTGGTGGGGGACTGGGACGTGCTCGCTCTCGACGAGCCGACGAACCACCTCGACGTCGAAGCCGTCTCCTGGCTCGCTGGCCACCTCAAGCGTCGGTGGTCGCCGTCCAGTGGCGCACTGCTCGTCGTCACCCACGACCGGTGGTTCCTCGACGAGGTGTGTACCAAGACCTGGGAGGTGCACGACCGTATCGTCGAGCCCTTCGAGGGCGGCTATGCGGCCTATGTGCTGCAGCGCGTCGAGCGCGACCGGCAGTCGGCGGTCATCGAGCAGCGTCGCCAGAACCTCGCCCGCAAGGAACTCGCCTGGCTGCGCCGCGGTGCTCCCGCGCGCACGAGCAAACCGCGTTTCCGCATCGATGCGGCCAATGCGCTGATCGCCGATGTCCCCGAGATCCGCGACAAGGTCCAGCTGCAATCGCTCGCCGTCTCACGGTTGGGCAAGGACGTCGTCGATCTGCTCGACGCGGGCGTCGCATACGACGGTCGCGATGTGTTGCGCGATGTGGAGTGGCGCATCGCCCCCGGTGAGCGCACCGGCATCCTCGGGGTCAACGGGGCGGGCAAGTCGACGCTCCTGGGGCTCGTCGCCGGCACCGTCACACCGACCAGCGGGCGGGTCAAGCGGGGGACCACGGTGAAGGTCGCGACGCTCACCCAGCGGATGGACGAACTCGACCAGTACATGGA
>CAUPYO010000316.1:0-3223 GCA_963515565.1 uncultured Microbacterium sp. | reverse complement strand
ATGCGCGCCTGTTCGGCGGCGCCGGCCGCCTCGCCGAGCGCACGGTCGGCATCGGCTCGGGCCTGCGCGTTCGTGCGGATGCGGTCGGCTTCGGCCTCCACGGCGATCGCCGCTGCAGCGGCTGCCTGTTCCGCCTCGATGCGGGAGTTGCGCCCCCGTGCCTCGACGAGCTCTTCCTGGCGGCGGGCCAGCTCGACTTGGTTGGACAGCTCGTTCTCGCCGATCGCCGCTTCGCGCTCGACCGCGAGCGCGCGGCGGGCGAAGGTGGCCTTGTCGGCATCCTGCTGGATGGCTTCTCGCGCCGGCGTCTGCAGCGCGCGTTCGACGTCGGGCTCGGCCCGCAGCAGCGAGAACCGCACTCCGACGATCGCGATGCCCAGATCTGTTAGGCGTGTGTCGGCGGCGAGCATCGCGGTCGCGGCCGCGCCGAGTTCGGCGAGGTCGGCGCGCAGGGCGCTGTCGAGGGTGCGCGGCTGCAGCAAGTGCACGACAGCGGCGGTCGTCGCGCCGTGCAGGGGCGCGGCGATAGCATCGAGCGGCTGCTCCGTCCACCTGCCGGTGGTCAGATCGATGGAGAAGTCGACGCGCCTCGCGGCGAGCTCGGGATCGACGATCCGATACGTCGCGGCCGACAGCTGCTGCAGGTCGGCGGTGCGGAGGGTCACGACGACCGACAGCTCGCGATCATCGAGGGGGACCTCGCTGATCGCGGCATCCAGGGGGCGGAACCAGAACGCCTGTCCGGCGCCGGTGTGACGCATGGTGCCGCGACGGAAGTGGGCGACGTGCATCGTCGGCGTGGTGCTCAGGTGGCGGACGAACGGTCGGCGCGTGATGGTGGCCATGGTGTCCTTCTCTCTTTGTCGCTTGTTAGTGTCACTCTGACGATAACCCTGGTGGACCGTTATCGTCAAGGTGACGATTTGAGATAGTCTGTCGCCGTGGATCCCTTCTCTTTTGCGGTCGCCGCCGACCTCGTGGTGCTCACGATCCGCGAGCGCGCGTTGCACGTGCTGCTCGTCGAGCGCGGCATCGAGCCGGCGTTGGGCATGTGGGCGCTGCCGGGCGGGTTCGTGCTGCCCGACGAGGATGCCGAAGCCACCGCGTACCGAGAGCTCGGGGAGGAGACCGGGGTGACCGCGGGCGTGCACCTCGAGCAGGTGCGCACGTACAGCGCGCCCGGCCGCGATCCGCGGGGGCGTGTGGTGACGGTCGCGTGGCTCGCGCTCGCGCCCGATCTGGGCGAGCCGTCGGCCGGGTCGGACGCCCGCTCAGCCCGCTGGTGGCCCGTTGCGGATGTCGAAAGCGGCGCGCTCGCGCTGGCGTTCGACCACGTCGCGATCTTCGCGGACGCCCTCGAGCGGGCACGGGCCAAGCTCGAGTACTCGGCGCTCGCCGCCGCCTTCTGCCCGCCGGCGTTCACGATCGCCCAGCTGCGCGCGGTCTACGAGGCGGTGTGGGGTGTGCCGGTCGACCCGCGCAACTTCCACCGCAAGATCACGGGGTCTGCCGGCTTCGTCGAGCCGACCGGCGAGGTGGTGCGCGACGGTGGACGCCCCGCGCAGTTGTTCCGTCGTGGCCCGGTCGGGCTGTTGCAGCCGCCGTTCACCCGGCCGGAGCGCTGAAGTCGCGGGCTCACGGTGCGTTCTGGGCCAACAGATTCGGAGGATGCGAACGGATGCGGATGCCGCCCCGCACCGCATCCGAATCCGTTCGTGTGATCCGATTCTCCGCGTCTGCGGAGAATTCGAAGTCAGGGCACCACGATGACCTTGCCGACGACCCGGCCCTCCTCCGCCTCTGCGTGCAGTGCCGGCAGGTCACTCAGGGCGATACGCCGGGTCACTTCCACAGTCAGCTCACCGGCGTCGACGAGCGCGACGAGCTCAGCCAGTCGGGCACGGTTCGGCTGAACGAACACCGTCACCGCCTCGACGCCGCGTGCCGCGTCGCCCGGGGTGGCCATGAAAGCCGTGGTGCTGACGACGATGCCGCCGTCGCGAACGGCTCGCACGGAGTCCTCGAAGACATCGGGATCGATCGGTGCGAGGTTGAGCAGCACGTCGACCTGGCCCCCGAGGGCATCGAGCACGTCGGTGGTCGTGTGGTCGATGATCTGGTTCGCTCCTGCGACACGGACGTCGTCGGCGCTGCGCGGGCTCGCGGTGGCGACGACGGTGACGCCGGCGCGCGCGGCGAGTTGGATCGCGTACTTGCCGACGACTCCACCGGCTCCGATGATGAGCAGGCGCTGGCCGCGCGTGAGCTTGCCTTCGTCGAAGACGGCCTGCCATGCCGTCAAGGCGACCGACGGCAAGCCGGCCGCGTCGGCGAGCGGGATGCTCGTCGGCGCCGCCACCACGGCCTCGGCGGGCGCGAGGACGAACTCCGCCGCTGCGCCGTCTCGCTCCATCGGGAGGAAAGCGATGACGTCGTCGCCGACGGCGATCCCCGCCACGTCGTCGCCGACGGCATCCACGGTGCCCGAGACGTCGTAGCCGGGCACATGCGGCATCTGCACGGGGATCGGCAGCAACCCCGCCCGCATTCCGCCGTCAGCGGCGTTGTATGCCGACGCTGCGACACGGATGCGTACCTGTCCCGTTCCGGGTGTGGGCTGGTCGATGTCCACGACGCGGAGAACGTCCGGTCCGCCGGTCTCAGAGAACTGCACTGCCTTCATGGTGTCTTTCCTCTCGTAAGTGCTTCGAATTCGAAGCGATGGGACGACCGTAGCATTGTTTCGAAATCGAAGCAACAGATATGCTGAGAGGTATGGCAGATGCACCTCAGTCATTGACTCCCACGCAGTTGGCCGCCTATCTGACATTCAGCGAAGTCGCCAGCCTCCTTCGCCCTGCGGTCGAAGCGCAGCTGAAAGAAGCGGGACCTCTGAGCTACGTCCAGTTCCAGCTCCTCGCGCGGCTGAACGACGCTTCCGAGGGGCACCTGCGGATGACAGACCTCGCCGATGGCATCGTGTACAGCCGTAGCGGCCTCACCTACCAGGCCCAACTGCTCGAAGAGCGCGGTCTGATCACGCGGTCATCGTCCCTGCAGGACGAGCGCAGCACGGTCGTCGCGCTCACCCATGCGGGACACGACGTGCTGGCCGCCGTGTTCCCGGGGCATATCCACACCGTGCACGCACTTCTGTTCGCCCCGCTCTCGGAAGCGGACGCAGACGACCTCGCGCGCATCCTCGGGCGCGTCACGGCACACC
>CAUPYO010000315.1:0-3253 GCA_963515565.1 uncultured Microbacterium sp. | reverse complement strand
TCGGGATGCTGCCGCTCGAGCCACTGCCAGAACCACTCCCGCGCCCCCGGTCGCAGGTGCAGCGCACCGAAGACGACGCGGCGGGCGCCGGATGCCGCGATGCGCGCGAGTGCGTCGTCGAGCACCGGCACGGAGTCGGTGAGGTGCGGCACGATCGGCATCAGGAAGACGGTCACGGCGAAGCCGGCGTCGGTTGCGGCGCGGACGGTGTCGAGGCGCGCCTGGAAGGTCGGCGCCCCCGCTTCGAGAGTCTGGCGCAGTCGCTCATCCGGCATGGCGATCGACATCGACAGGTGCACGGGAACGTGCCTTCTCGCCGCGGCGAGAAGGGGGAGATCGCGGCGCAGCAGCGTGCCCTTCGTCAGCACCGAGAACGGGGTGCTGCTCGCGGCCAGCGCATCGATGATCTCGGGCATGAGTCGGTATCGGCCCTCCGCGCGCTGGTAGGGGTCGGTGTTGGTGCCGAGGGCAACCGGCTCGCGCTTCCATGACGGGGCCGCGAGCTCCCGCCGCAGGACCTCCGCGACGTTGACCTTCACGACGATCTGTTCGTCGAAGTCGCGTCCCGCGTCGAGGTCGAGATAGGTGTGCGTATTGCGTGCGAAACAGTACGAGCACGCGTGACTGCACCCTCGATAGGGGTTGACCGTCCAGTCGAACGGCATGGCAGAACCGCTCGGCACGTGGTTGAGCGCCGACTTGGCAGCGACTTCGTGGAAGGTCATCCCCGCAAACTCCGGCGTCGTCACCGTGCGCACCAGGCCGTCGAGGCGCTCCATGCCGGGCAGCGCACCGGCATCCGTCGTGTCGATACTTTGTCCACGCCAACGCATGAAGACATACGAACATAGATTCGACTGATGTGCAATGCCGCTCGCTCACGGTTGCGCGGGCGGCAGAATAGGTGGGTGCCGCAACCCGAGCAGCCGAACAGTCGCCGTGCCGCGCGCCTCGCCGCAGCGGCGTCGTCGACGACCGCGGCGAACCGTGCGAGCGCCGATCGTACCGTCGGGCCGCGTCGCGGCGCCGCATTCCCGCTCGGCCGCTTCGGGTTGATCGCCGTCGTGGCGATTGTCGCGATCGGCCTCGTCGCGCTCTTCGCCGTGCTCGCCCGTCCGGGAGTGGACCAGGCGCTGCCCGGCGGTACGGCGCCCGCGGCCGCGAACCGGCCCGACGCCGTCGCCCTGCCGGGCGGATCGACGGTTCCGGAGGTAGCGACCGCTCTTCCCGTGCCCGCGCAGAGCGGCCCGGCCGCGGCATCGTGCGACGACTCTGCCGTCACGTCGGCGCTCGCCAGCGGGCGCGATGCCGACGTGATCGCCGCCTTCGGCGGGGGTGCCGCTTTCCGTGCCGCCGTCGCCGGGGGAGCCGCGCCCTGCATCGATCTGGGCGATCCGCACCGCGTCTGGATCGTCGTCGACAAGCGCCGTCCGCTCAACCCGATCGATTTCGAGCCGGCGGAGGTCATCGCGCCGGCGAACATGCAACGCACTGTCGACGGGCGCCTTCAGCCTCCTGCGGCCGACGCGCTGACCGCTCTCGTGGCCGCCGCGGCCGACGAAGGTGTGGGCGCGATCGGCCTCAACAGCGCCTACCGCTCGTATGCGTCCCAGACGCGCACCTACAACGGCTACGTGAACTCGCTCGGCCGCGCCGAGGCCGACCGGCAGAGCGCACGCCCGGGATACAGCGAGCACCAGACGGGTCTGGCCACCGACGTCGCCGCATGCGACGGGGGCTGCGGCGCGATCGAGTCGTTCGGCGCTACGCGCCAGGGCGCCTGGACCGCGGCCAATGCGTGGCGCTTCGGGTTCATCATCCGTTATGAGGACGGGTACACCGACGTCAGCGGCTACCAGGCCGAGCCGTGGCATCTGCGCTACATCGGTCCCGAGCTTGCGAAGGCGTACCACGAGGGAGGCTTCCACACGCTCGAGGACTTCTTCGGTCTTCCCGCGGCTCCCGACTACTGAGTCGGCCGGAGCCCGCATCCGAGGTCCCGGCGAGGGTGAAACCCAGTACCATGGATGCTGAGATGCGATGCCATCGGCATCCGGGATCACTCCCGCGGCATCCGGCAGATTCGGCACTCGACGACGAGAGGACGGGCGCACCATGGAGCGCGACATCTACGACGAGGATCACGAGGCGTTCCGCGACGTCGTCAAGGAGTTCCTCAAGCGCTACGCCACCGAGGAGAAGCGCAAGCAGTGGGAGGCGGCGGGCGAGATCGACCGCGCCACGATGCTCGCTGCGGGTGAGGCGGGCATCATCGGCCTGAGCGTGCCGGAGGAGTTCGGCGGCGCCGGGATGCTGCAGGACTACCGATTCCGTTCGATCGTGCTCGAAGAGACGATCGGGGCCGGCCAGGGCTCGCTCGCCGGCGCCTTCGGCATTCAGGACGACCTCGCGGTGCCCTACATCGTGCACATGGGAACGCAGGAGCAGAAGGAGAAGTGGCTGCCGGGTATGGCGACCGGGCAGATCCTCGGTGCCCTCGCGATGACCGAGCCGGGTGCCGGCAGCGACCTGCGCGGCATCAAGACCACGGCCAAGAAGGTCGACGGCGGCTACCTCGTCAACGGCGCGAAGACCTTCATCTCGTCGGGCAAGACCGCCGACATGGTGGTCACCTTCGTCAAGACCGGCGAGGGCAACCGACCGGATGCCTTCAGCCTGCTCATCCTCGAAGACGGCATGGAAGGTTTCGACCACAGCAAGAAGCTCGAGAAGATGGGCTTCCACGGCTGGGATACCGCGGAGCTCAGCTTCACCGACGTGTTCGTGCCGGAGGAGAACCTCATCGGCGGCAAAGAGGGTCTCGGCTTCATCCAGCTGATGATGAACCTGCCGCTGGAGCGGATGTCGATCGGTGTCGCCGCCGCGGCGGCCGGCGAAGCGGCCTTCATCTGGACTCGCGACTACGTGCTGAGCCGCGAGGCGTTCGGTGAGCGCATCGCCGACTTCCAGAACACGCGGTTCTTGCTCGCCGACATGGCGACCACCGTCGACGTGATGTGGACGTACAACGACCGCGCGATGATGCTCTACAAGGACAAGAAGCTCACCGCCGAAGAGGCCGCGAAGGTCAAGTTCTGGTCGACCGATCGCGAAGCGGAGCTGCTCGACATCGGCGTGCAGCTGCACGGCGGCTACGGCTACATCACCGAATACCCGATCGCCCGCGCCTACCTCGATGCCCGCGTGCACCGCATCTACGGCGGCACGAACGAGATCATGCGCGACATCGTGT
>CAUPYO010000314.1:0-3289 GCA_963515565.1 uncultured Microbacterium sp. | reverse complement strand
CTCGCGGGACGCTCGCTGCCACTCGCCCCGCGCTGATCTGCCGACCGACGAGGCTCAGGTGGCCTCGTCGTCATAGGGCACGTCGCGCTCAGGGTCGAATGCGGAGGCCAGTGTCATCGGCGACGTCGCGGCCACAGCCGTACCCACGGCAGCGGCCTTCACCAGCGGTACCGGCGCGTCATCGAGCAGCGCGTCGCGGATGATGCGGCGGGGGTCGTACTGACGGGGATCGAGCTTTCGCCACTCGACATCGTCGAAGTCCTCGCCGAGCTCATCCTTCACCCGCGTCTTTGCGCCGCTCAGCCACTCGCGCGCACGCACCGTCAGCCGCGCGAGCGTTTCCGCATACGTGGGAAGCCGCTCGGGTCCGACCAGCAGGGCGGCCACGATCAGGATCAGGACGAGCTTGTCCCAGTCGAGGCCGAAGAACATGCCTCCAGGTTACCCGTGCGCCTGACCGCCGCGACGCGGCGCGCACCGTACTGTGGGGGACGGAGGAAGACGATATGGCCGACCAAGACGCGATCCGCAGGTACGTCGACGAAGTGACCGTCGAACCCGAGCAGATCGAGCGCGCTCGCGCGCACGCACTCGAACTGGGCGCCGACCCGATCAGCCCCGCCGTCGGCACGCAGATCGCGGTCATCGCCGCCACCACGACAGCACTCAACATCGTCGAAATCGGCACCGGAGCGGGGGTTTCCGGACTGTGGTTGCTGCACGGCGCGCCGCGGGCGACCCTCACCACGATCGACAAAGAGCCCGAGCACCTCGCAGCGGCGCGCGCCGCCTTCGCCGATGCGAAGATCCCGCCGGCCCGGGCGCGGTTCATCGCCGGCCGCGCCTCCGACGTCCTGCCGCGCATGAACGAGGCGTCCTACGACATCGTGCTCGTCGATGCCGACGCCGACGGCGTGATCGACCACGTCGAACACGGACTGCGTCTCGTTCGCGCCGGCGGCACGGTGCTGATTCCGCGCGTACTCGCGGGCGGCGCTGTCGCCGACCCGGTACGCCGTGACGCGGTGACGACCGCCTACCGCACTCTCATCCAGGAGACCCAGTCCTCGCCCGCCGTCATCGGTGCACTGTCGATCGTCGGCGAAGGATTGCTGCAGCTCACCACCGTCGCTTCCGACGCGCGCTGACGGCTGCCACGCTCACATCGCCGGCCGCCGGGTGACGAAAAGGGCCGGCCCGAAGACCGACCCTTCTCGCACAGATGAGGAACTCAGGCGGCGCCGACCACGCCGCCGAGCACGCCGTGCAGTTCCTTTGCCTCTTCGTCATTGACAGAGACGACGAGTCGGCCGCCGCCCTCGAGGGGAACGCGCACGATGATGAGGCGCCCCTCCTTCACGGCCTCCATCGGTCCGTCACCGGTTCGCGGCTTCATGGCTGCCATCGCGGGCTCCTTTTCGTCATCGGACTACCTGACAAGTTTATCGGTATGCCGAGACACTGGCCGAACCGACGGCGGAGGGGTTCACGTTCACGGGATCTGGGTGTACGTGTTACCGAGCGCCAGCATCTGATAGATCCACCACCACTGGCCGAGGAGGCTAAGCCCCAGCAGCATCCATCGCCAGATCGGATGGCGTGGCAAGGCCAAAGCTCCGTAGAGTGGCGCGAGCGGGAGCAAGAGCCGAAAAATGCTGGACTGCGGGAAAAAGACGAGGAGCAGGTAGAGCAGGTAGCTGGCCGACCACAGCCGCACCTCGACACCGACCCGACGCACGTGCGGCTCGAACAACAACAGCGCAGCGAGCCCGACCACTGCCGCCGCGAGCGCTACATATCCGAGGAGCTCCGGCAAGCCCCACAGGCGGAACCAGAGCCCCGTGGCCTGGATGAACCCGTCGAACGGAACGAAGCCGCCGTCACCGATCCAGCCGCGTCGCCACGACAGCTCGGTACGCATGTAGGCGCCCGGGTCGCCGGTGGCGAAGCCCGCGATGAACTGCCACGAGAGCCCCACGGCCGCGGCGAGGAGGCCCAGCGCCACGATATGCACGATCTGAACGGCGGCCAGAGCATCGCTTCGTCGCCGGAACCACCGCACGATCGCATATCCCGCGAGAAGCAGGGCGAAGGCGAGTACCCCCGGTCGCGTGTAGCCGATCAGCGGGATCAGCGCATAGAGCCAGACGAACCGTCGCCTCATCAGACACCACAGCGCCAGGAACAACCACAGCAGGAACAGCGACTCGGCATACCCCATCTGGAAGAGCGCGGCGAGCGGGCACGCTGCGAACAGGGCGACCGCCCAGAACGCCGCGCCGACATCGACCCGCTCGCGCAGGAGATGGAAGAGCACAAGGCAGCTGACGTAGCCGGCCACGATCGCGAGCACGACCGCGGCGAGCGGATAGTTGCCGCCGAAGACCACCGACAGCGCCCGTGAGAGGGCCGGGTACAGAGGCATGAACGCCCACGCGTTCTGCGTCACGTGCCCGCTGGCGTCGAGGGGCAGATGATCGGGATACCCGGCCGTACCCACGACCCAGTACCACTGGGCATCCCACCCCATCGAGAGCGTACCGATCGTGGCGTCGGCACCGAATCGTGACGTCGGCCCGGACAGCTCCGCCGCGATCAGGAAGAAGGCGGTCGTCACCAGGCGCGCCGCGACATAGATCGCGGCGACGACGAGTGCGGGCCGCGCGTGCGCTGTGCGGTCGCGCAGCGGCACCCCGGCCGGGGTCAGGGAGTGCGCAACCACGCGCGCAGGCTCCGCTCGACGTCCTCGATCTGGGCGAAGGAGACACGCTCCTCGTCATGGTGGGCGAGCAGCGGGTCTCCCGGTCCGTAGTTCACCGCGGGAACGCCGAGCGCCGCGAACCGCGCGACATCTGTCCAGCCGTACTTCGGCCGCGCCTCGGCTCCCACGGCGGCGAGGAACTCGCGGGCGATCTCGGCATCCAGCCCCGGTCGGGCGCCGGCGGCCGCGTCGACGATGTCGACGTCGAACCCCTCGAAGACCCGGCGGATGTGCGCCTCGGCGTCGGCGATGCTGCGGCTCGGGGCGAAGCGGAAGTTCACCTCGACCTCGCACAGGTCCGGAATCACGTTGCCGGCGACGCCCCCCGAAATGCGCACGGCATTGAGTCCCTCGCGGTACACAAGGCCGTCGACCGCGATCTCGTGCGGGCGA
Organism: uncultured Microbacterium sp.; assembly: GCA_963515565.1. Lineage (GTDB taxonomy): Bacteria > Actinomycetota > Actinomycetes > Actinomycetales > Microbacteriaceae > Microbacterium. The sequence continues at coordinate 135 of CAUPYO010000314.1, read as the reverse complement.
TACTCCGCGAGGCGGGCCAGAACGGGCGCCGCACGGTGGATGGCGTTCTCACCCATCCACGCCCGCGCCGCGTGCGCGCGGACGCCGTGGGTGCGCACGACGGCGCGCATGGTGCCGTTGCAGCCGCCTTCGACC
>CAUPYO010000313.1:0-3293 GCA_963515565.1 uncultured Microbacterium sp. | reverse complement strand
GCGGAGCGTTGACGTAGGAGACGTTCTCGCTGACGATCTTCGTGAAGATGCCCTGGTGTGCCGCCTGGCGGTACACACTGACGTGGTTGGGGGCGAGCGCGCCGCGCACCTCGATGTCGAGGCTCGTGAGGGCGCTCGTCGCCAGGCCGGAAAACACCTGACCCAGTTTCTCGACGAGAGCGATGCCGGGGCGCACGAACGGGTCGATGAGCCCACCGGCGACGTTGACGGCGTCGGGCACGAGGTCGCCTTCGAGGGCGAGCTTGACCGAGCGCGCCACCGAGATGCCGGCCTTCTCCTGTGCCTCGTCGGTCGACGCCCCGAGGTGAGGGGTCACGACGACGTTCGGCAGCGCCAGCAGCGGAAAGGCGGTGCCTTCCGGTTTCGGCGGCTCACTCGTGAAGACGTCAAGCCCCGCTCCGGCGATTTCGCCGGTCGTGAGCGCGGTGTAGAGCGCTTCTTCGTCGATGAGACCGCCGCGCGCGACGTTGACCACATAGGCGGTGGGCTTCATGCGGGCGAACTGTTCGGCGCCGATCATGCCGGTCGTCTCGGGCGTCTTGGGCATGTGGATCGTGATGAAATCGCTCTGCGCGAGCAGGTCATCGAGGCTCAGCAGCGTGACGCCCAGTTGCTGCGCGCGGGAGGGCGTGACGTAAGGGTCGTACGCGACGACGGTGACGCCGAAGGCCTGCAAGCGAGCGGCGATGAGCGCGCCGATACGGCCGAGACCGATGATGCCTACCGTCTTCTCGAAGAGTTCGGTGCCGGTGAACGAGCTGCGCTTCCAGGCCCCCGCGGCGAGCGAGGCATGCGCGGCAGGAATGTGACGGGCCAGGCTCAGGATGTGACCGACCGTCAGCTCGGCGGCCGAGATGATGTTCGACGTGGGCGCGTTGACGACCATGACGCCGGCAGCGGTGGCCGCCTTGATGTCGACGTTGTCGAGTCCGACTCCGGCGCGCGCCACAACCTTCAGTGCAGGCGCCGCGGCGATGGCCTCGGCATCCACCTTCGTCGCTGAACGGATGAGGATGGCGTGCGCGTCTGCGATCGCCGGCAGGAGGGCAGCACGGTCGGCGCCGTCGACGTAGCGGACCTCGAAGTCCGGCCCGAGGGCGTCGATCGTGGCGGGTGAGAGTTCTTCGGCGATGAGGACGACGGGCTTGGACACAGCGGCAGGACCTTTGCGAAGGAGCGGGATCGGGTGGAAGGATGCCAGCCTACCGGTCGCGCTCCCCCGCCCCGGACCGTGTGACGGCCGGTGAAATCCCGCTCGTCAGCTCAGCAGTGCGACGCCCGACGGACCGACGGCATAGGTCAGGATGTTGAGCCAGAACACGGCCGAGACGCACAATCCGGTCAGCAAAATCAGGGCGAACTGCCACCAGGTCCGTCGCCAGCCTGCGGCGAACGCCACCCCGAAAGCGATGAGCGGAAACACGACCGCCAGGAGGAGCACGAACCACCCGTAGCCGTTGAGCTGCTGCGCACCGCCGGCAGCCTGTGCGAGGAAACCGACCGCGTTCCAGACGAAGTAGGCGTAGAACAGCCCGAAGATCACCGACATCGCGACGATCAGCCACGTCGGCATGGCACGGATCTTGGCCGCGCCGGTCGTCGCTTCGGTCATCGTCCCACCGCCCCCACGAGAATGAACGGCCACGGCACGAGCAGCGCCAGCCCACCGATCAGCAGCAGCACTCGGATCCACGCCTTCGACGCGCGAGTGAGCACGAACACGGTCAAGAACCACACGGTGGGTGCCGCCACCGCCAGCCAGAAGGCGACGCTGTAGCCGACCGGACTGACCAAGAACTCCGCGGTGCCCTGCAGTCGGAGCCCGCCGATGACCCAGCCGACCGTGAACAGCAGGTACGCTCCGGCCAGGATGCCGAGGGTGACGAGCACCGTGTTCGACATCTGCACCGGCTCCTCCGGCGCACTGACGCTCCCCTCCGCGTCCAGATGACCGACCCCGGCGCTGCCCTTGCCGACGGCCGTGTAGCCGTCCGGGAGAGCGGACGGTGCAGCGGGATCGACCACGGCGTCGTCCTCGTCGCCGTGCACGTCACCCTGCCCCGCGGCAGTGCTGCGGGGGCGTCCGACGTCGAGCGTCGGATCGTCGTCACCGCCCCAGCTGAGGGCGTCGTCATCGCGTGGGGTGCTCACTCCGCCAGCGTACTGCCGACCGCGGTCGCGGCCGCCGCGACCTGCGCCGCGTCGGTCACGTCATAGCCGCTCGCTCCCCCACCCGGACCCGCGGGGGCATCCAGGCCCGCGACGGCCCGTGCAGACAGATGCACCGCATCGACGCCCGTCGCCACGATCGCGGGAATGTCCTCCACGCGGATGCCGCCGCCCGCCATGATCTGCACGCCGAGCCCCGCATCGACGAGCTGCCGGAGCACCGGCAGGCCGTCGATCGACCGTCGGGCAGCACCGGAGGTGAGCACACGGTCCACGCCGAGCCTCGCCAGTTCGGTGACGATCGCAAGAGGGTCTGCCGCGGCATCCACCGCCCGGTGGAACACCACCGTGAGACCGCCGGCCGCCTCACGCCACCGACGCACCGCCTCGACGTCGACGCGTCGATCGGCGGTCAGCGCGCCGACGACGACGCCTCCCGCCCCGGCTCGTGCCGCCGCGACGATGTCGGCAGCGACGAGGGCCACCTCATCCGCGTCGTAGACGAATCCCCCGCCGCGCGGGCGCACGAGCACGTTGACCCGTTCACCGCCGACGGCGTCGACAACGGCTTCGATCAGCCCGACAGACGGCGTGAGTCCACCCACCCCGAGCGCCTGGCACAGCTCCAGCCGGTCGGCACCGGCGGCGATCGCGGCGCGGGCTCCGGCGGCATCCTGGACGGCGATCTCGAGGGAAACGCTCATGTCGTCACGCTAGCAAAAGCCGAAGGCCCGGCCCCCTTGTGAGGAGGCCGGGCCCGTATGGCTTTCGCAAGCCGGCTCGGCGGGTCTGCCGAGAGTCAGTGGGTCAGCGTGCTGCGGAACCCTCGACGTAGTCGGAGTCCTGCTGCTTCCACGCGAACAGAGCGCGCAGCTCCTTGCCGACGGCCTCGATCGGGTGCGCCGCCGCCTTCTCGCGCAGCGCGAGGAACTCGGGGGCACCGGCATCCTGGTCACCGATGAAGCGCTCCGCGAAGGCACCCGACTGGATGTCGGCGAGAACGCTCTGCATGTTCTCCTTGACGTGGGGGTCGATCACGCGGGGGCCCGAGACGTAGTCGCCGTACTCGGCCGTGTCGGAGACCGACCAGCGCTGCTTGGCGA
>CAUPYO010000312.1:0-3303 GCA_963515565.1 uncultured Microbacterium sp. | reverse complement strand
GGGCAGCGACGCGTGGCGCCGCACCGCCTACGGGTTCATCCACGACACGGAGCATGCGCTGCTGGCGCCGCTCGCCGTGGGCGAAGCGATGGAGGTCGTCTTCGACGCCGACTTCACCGCGCAGTTCGACCAGGCGGGACTGTTCGTCCGCGTCGACGACGAACGGTGGGTGAAGGCGGGCGTGGAGAACGCCGACGGTGTGCTGGGCGTCGGCGCGGTCGTCACCGACGTCATGTCGGACTGGTCGGTGGGCGCGGTACCCGAGTGGGCGGGCCATCGTCTGCGCGTGCGCGTCAGCCGTGGCGACGACGCCCTCACGGTGCGCGCCGGTATCGACGGCGAAGCGCTGCGTCTGGTGCGGGTCGCGCCGCTGCGCGGCGATCTCGACGCACAGGCGGGACCGATGGTGTGCGCTCCGACGCGCGCGGGTCTGGAGGTCGAGTTCACCGAATGGCTGCGCACCGACGCCGACGCCTCGCTGCACTGAGCGCTACCGCGGTTCGTAGCGCCGCAGCGCGTGGGTGCGCGCGACGAGGTCGCGCAACTCCTCCAGCTCGCCACTGACCAGGCCGGCGGCACGCGCCTGCACCAGCACGTTGCCGAGCGCCGTCGCCTCCACCGGCCCGGCGACGACCGGCAGGCCGGTCCGATCGGCGGTGCGCTGACAGAGCAGCTCGTTACGTGCACCGCCACCGACCAGATGCACGGTGCGCACGTCGACGCGGCCCAGCCGGGAGGTCGTGGCCACGGCATCCGCGAAGGCCTGCGCGAGCGACTCGACGATCGCGCGCACGTAGGAGGGACGCGTCTGCGGCGGCGCGACGCCGTGCTCGGCGCACCACGCGTCGATGCGCGCCGGCATGTCCCCCGGCGCGAGGAAACGTGCGTCGTCGACGTCGAAGACCGGCACGGCGGATGCCGGCACCTCCGCCGCCGCGGCGAGCAGAGTGCCGAGGTCGGCGTCGCCTGTGCTGCGCGACCACCCGCGGAGGGTCTCGCTGAGGATCCACAGCCCCATGACGTTGTGCAGCAGGCGCACCCGGCCATCGACGCCGCCCTCGTTGGTGACGTTCGCCGCGCGCACCTCGGGGGTGAGGACGGGCTGGGCGACCTCGACACCCACGAGTCCCCACGTGCCGCAGGAGATGTAGGCGGCGGCGTCCGCACGCATCGGGACGGCGACGACGGCGGATGCTGTGTCGTGCGAACCCACGGCGACGAGCGGAGCCGAACCTCCGACGGACGCCTGGATATGGGGGAGGAGCTCGCCGATGCGCTCGCCGGGAGTGATCAGCTCTGGCAGCAGCATCCTCGGCACGCCGATCGCCGAGACGAGGTCGTCGTCCCAGGCGCGGGTGCGCGCATCGAGGAGACCCGTCGTGGAGGCGTTGGTCAGTTCGGCGCGGCGGGCGCCGGTGAGCCAGAAGGCGAGAAGGTCGGGCATGAGCAGGAGCGTGTCGGCGAGTGCGAGCACGTCGGGAGGCTCGGCGGCCAGCTGATATGCCGTCGTGAAGGGAAGGAACTGCAGCCCGTTGCGCGCGAACAGGTCGGCCCGCGACAGCGTGCTCTCCACCGCCGTCACGCCCCGCGCCGTCCGCTCGTCGCGGTAGTGGAAGGGGATGCCGAGCAGTCTCCCCTCACGCAGCAACCCGTAGTCGACGGCCCACGAATCCACCCCGATGCTCGCCAGCTGCGGCCCGAGGCGGAACGCCTCCCGCATTCCGCGCAGCGCCGCCGCGTAGAGTCCCGCGACATCCCAGTGCAGTCCGTCGCCCAGGCGGACCGGATCGTTCGCGAACCGCGCGACGGTCGTCGCCTCGAGCGTGTCGGGCCCGACGTGTCCGACGACCACCCGACCGCTCGTGGCGCCGAGGTCGATCGCCGCGATAGCGCCGACAGCGGCACGGTGACCGCCCGTCATCGTAGGAATGCGGCGGCGACGCCGGAGTCGACGGGGATATGCAGGCCCGTCGTGCGGCTGAGCTCGGGGCCGGTGAGCACGGCGACGGCATCCGCGACGTTGTCGGGAACGACTTCCCGACCGAGGATCGTGCGGTTCGCGTAGTACTGGCCGAGCTCCTCCTCCTTCACCCCGTAGGTCGCCGCGCGGTTGGCGCCCCAGCCCGAGGCGAAGATGCCCGAACCGCGCACGACGCCGTCGGGGTTGATGCCGTTCACGCGCACGCCGTGCGCGCCGAGCTCGACAGCCAGAAGGCGCACCTGGTGGGCCTGGTCGGCTTTGGTCGCGGAGTAGGCGATGTTGTTCGGCCCGGCGAACACGCCGTTCTTCGACGAGATGTAGACGATGTCGCCGCCGAGCTTCTGGGCGATGAGGACGGATGCCGCGGCCTTGGAGACGAGGAACGAGCCCTTGGCCATGACGTCGTGCTGCAGGTCCCAGTCGGCCTCGGTGGTCTCCAGCAGTGGCTTCGACAGCGAGAGACCGGCGTTGTTGACGATGAGGTCGAGGCCGCCGAAGGCGAGCACGGCGGCATCGACGGCCGCCTGCACGGCCGCGGGGTCGGCGACGTTCGCCGCCACCCCGATCGCGACGTCGCGGCCCCCCAGTTCGGCCGCCGTGGCCTGGGCCTTCTCGAGGTCGAGGTCGGCGATCACCACGCACGCGCCGTCCGCGGCCAGGCGTGCCGCGGTGGCCTTGCCGATGCCGCTGGCCGCGCCGGTGACCAGCGCGATGCGGCCCTGGTGGCTCTTCGGCTTCGGCAGGCGCTGCAGCTTCGCCTCCTCGAGCGCCCAGTACTCGATGCGGAACTTCTCGGCATCCGAGATCGGCGTGTACGTCGAGACCGACTCTGCCCCGCGCATGACGTTGATGGCGTTGACGTAGAACTCGCCCGCGACCCGCGCGGTCTGCGCGGTGGCGCCGTAGGAGAACATCCCGACGCCGGGCACGAGCACGATCAGCGGGTCGGCGCCGCGCATCGCGGGGCTGTCGGCGGTGGCGTGCGCGTCGTAGTAGGCGCGGTAGTCGTCGCGGTAGGCCGCGACCAGCTCGTGCAGACGCGTGAGCTGCGCGCCGACGGATGCCGTGGCCGGCACATCCAGCAGCAGCGGCTTCACCTTGGTGCGCAGGAAATGGTCGGGACAGCTGGTGCCCAGGGCGGCCAGGCGCGGCGCGCTCTCGGAGGCGAGGAAGTCGAGCACGGCGTCGCTGTCGGTGACGTGGCCGAGCATCGGCCGGTCACTCGACACGAGTCCGCGGATGGTGGGCGCCAGCGCCGCCGCGCGGGCGCGTCGTTCCGCCTCGGGAAGCGCCTCGAAGCCGGGCCGAACTCCTCCGAACGG
>CAUPYO010000311.1:0-3305 GCA_963515565.1 uncultured Microbacterium sp. | reverse complement strand
GGCCGTGACATGTCGGCGCTCGCGCGGTGGTTCGCCGACCACCAGCTCGCCGATGGCGGATGGAACTGCGAGTGGGTCGAGGGGTCGGTGCGCTCCTCGTTCCACTCGACTCTCAATGCCGTGCGCGGTCTGCTCGAATACGAACAGCGCACCGGCGACACCGCTCTGGTCGAGGCTCGCCACCGCGGCGAAGAATATCTGCTCGCCCGGCGGCTGCGTCGACGCCTGACCACCGGCGAGCAGGTGGGGCCGTGGACCGACCTGATCGTGTACCCGTACCGAGCGCCGTTCTCGGCGCTGAAAGCGATCGACCACGTCACAGCGGCGGCGGTGCACGACGGCATCCGCCCCGACCGGCGCGCCGAAGACAGCATCGAGCTCGTGCGCGCCGCCCGTCAGGACGACGGGCGATGGGTGCAGGGCTACCACTTTCCCGGGGACGTGTGGTTTCCGCTCGACGTGCCGGTCGGCGAGCCGTCGCGGTGGATCACCTTCCTCGCCCTGCGCGCTCTCCGGAGATGGGATGCCGCGAACGCCTGACCTTGTCACACGGCGAAACGCGATTCGCTCCGAGCTCGCCGAACCCGCGACGATGGGGGCGTCGCGGCCGCCCGAGCCGTCGACGTCGACAGGAGGCCGCCGTGAGCAGGCGAGGATTTGCGACGCGACAGGTGCACGAACGCGCACGACGTGACGACGGCGCACCGATCGCGACCTCGCGCGCAACGCCCATCTACCTCACCGCGGGTTTCGAGTTCGGCGAGTACGACGATGCGGCCGCGCACTTCGGCCGCGGAGAGGGATACGCCTATACGCGCATCGGCAACCCGACGGTGGATGCCGTCGAGCACACGCTCGCCGCTCTGGAGGGCGGTTCGCAGGCGCTGCTGCTGGCCAGCGGCCAGGCGGCCACGACGGTGGCGCTGCTCGGGCTGCTCGAGGCGGGGCAGCACATCGTCTCCTCGGCCCACATCTACGAGGGCACGCGGGGACTGCTGCGCGACAACCTCACCCGACTCGGCATCACGTCGACCTTCGTGGACGACATCGACCAGCTCGACGCTTGGGAGGGCGCCATCCTCCCGACCACGCGGGTTCTGTTCGCCGAGTCGATCTCCAACGCCAGCAACCGCCTGGTCGACATCCCCGCGCTCGCCGCGCTCGCCCGCCGCCACGGCATCACCCTCGTGATCGACAACACGTTCGCGACGCCGTACCTGCTGCGTCCGCTCGAACTGGGGGCCGACGTCGTCGTCCACTCCGCCAGCAAGTTCCTCGCGGGCCACGGCAGTGTGCTCGGCGGCGCGATCGTCGACAGCGGGCGTCTCGACGCGGACAGCGCCGCCCGGAACTACCCCCACCTGGTCGCGCCGGGGAGGGGCGGAGCGCGGAGCATCGTCGACCGTGTCGGCGGCGATGCGCGCATCGCCTACGCCCGCGAAGCGGTCGCGCCGCGATTCGGTCCTACGCTGTCGCCGCTGAACGCCTTCTTGATCGGCCAGGGAATCGAAACCCTGAGCCTTCGCGTCGAACGGCAGAGCGCGAACGCGCTCGCCGTTGCGCAGTGGCTCGAGGGTCGGGCCGAGGTCGCGAGCGTGGATTACATCGGGCTTCCGTCGCACCGCGACCACGCGCTCGGCGCCCGCGACCTCACTGACGGGTACGGTTCCGTCTTCAGCTTCACCGTGCGCGGCGACGCCCAGACGGCCCGCCGCTTCGTCGAGGCGCTCGAGGTGTTCACCCACATGACCCACCTGGGCGACGTGCGCTCGCTCGTGCTGCACCCGGCATCCACCTCTCACGCGGCCCTCACCGACGCCGAGCGGGCGGCGGTCGGCGTCGAGGCCGGCACCCTGCGTGTGTCGATCGGCATCGAGGATGTCGCGGATCTGCTCGACGATCTGGCGCAGGCGCTCGCCGTCGCCAGCGACGTGTCGGTCGCGGTCGTGGCATGAGCAGGCTGCAGCACTTCGGCTGGTTCCTCGCGCGCGGGTTCGGTCCGCACGGCTGGGGACACCCGTCGTTGGAATGGAACTGGGACTGGACGCGCCCGGAGATCTATCAGCAGTCGGCACGCGAACTGGAACGCGCAGGATTCGAGTTCGTCCTCATCGAGGATGCCCCGTCGCTGGGCTCCGCCGAGACCATCGACCTGCGTGTACGCCACGCGTTCGGCGGACCCAAGCTCGATCCGCTGCTGCTGGCGCCCTACCTCTTCCAGGCCACCTCGCGCCTGGGCGTCATCCCCACCGTCAACCCCGCCGCGTATCTGCCGTACACGGCTGCCCGCCAGTTCGCGACGCTGCAGCATCTCAGCGCCGACCGGCTGGGGCTGAACGTCGTCACCGACACCGCCAGCGCGCGCCACTTCGGCGACGCGCGGCAACTGGGTCACGATGCAGCCTACGACCGAGCGGAGGAATGGCTCGCGGGAATCCGCGCTCTCTGGAACTCGTGGGGCGAGGGCGCTCTGGTGCGCGACCGTGCCACCGGCGTGTACGCCGACGGCAGCAAGCTCGACGCCGTGCGTCACCGCGGCGAGTACTTCTCCTTCGACGGCCCGCTCAACGCGGTTCCGTTCACGCGCGGCGAGCCGGTGATCGCCTCGCCCGGCGGGTCGGGCCGCGGTCTCGCCTTCGCGGGGGCCAACTCCGACATCCAGTTGGCGCTCGCCCCGCTCACCGAGAAGAGCGTCCGCGACTATCGCGCGCGCATCCACGCGGCGGCGATCGAGCGCGGGCGCGCCGCGTCGGACGTCAAGGTGCTGTTCGCGATCCAACCTGTCATCGTGTCGTCGGCCGAAGAGGCCGACCGGCTGGTCGCGGCATCCGCGGCGCCGAGCGACGGCGACCTGCGGCTGATCGCGCAGCGGCAGTCGAGCGACCTCGAAACCGATCTGACCGCGCTCGAGCTCGATGCCCCGCTGCCGGCGGGCCTGTTCGCCGAGCATGTGTCGCAGGGCTCCATCCGTCGCCTGACCGGCGATCGGGATGCCGCGACCACACCGTTGCGCGCTCACCTCACCGCCCTCGCGAGACTGGGCCGCCTCAGCGATCGCTCGGGGTTCGTCGGAACGGCGGAAGAATTCGCCGATCTCGTCGAAGAGCTGGGGGAGTGGGGCAACGACGGTGTGCTGCTGTGGGGCGATCTGCACCCGGTGACGGTGCATCGTGCCCTCGACGAACTCGTTCCCGTGCTGCGTCGCCGCGGCATCCTGCGCGACGAGCTGTCCAACGAAGGCCTGCGCGCGAGCTTGCACGACTTCTGAGTGTCGGCGTTTCGACTCGCTGCGCTCGCTCAACGAC
>CAUPYO010000310.1:0-3318 GCA_963515565.1 uncultured Microbacterium sp. | reverse complement strand
GGAGAACCCCGTGCTGCGGGTGACGTCATCGCAGGCCCCCGTCCGCGCCGCTCTGCAGTCCAGCATCACTCGCGTGCTCGTGGCCGGAGGCGTCGATCAGGTGGGCGCGGCGACGGCGCCGAGTGCCGACATCGTCATTCCCGGCGTGCCCGTCGTGACCACGCAGGGCGGCGCCGGTGAGAGCAACGTGCCCACCGCCCTGCGCCTGCTGTCGCCGGGTGCCGACACCCAGGCGACGGTGACCGTGCTCCAAGGGGGAGCGGTCGTGGGGACCGCGCAGACCGTTCCGCTGAAAGCCGGCATCCCGCTCAAACTCGACCTCGGCGGGCTGGCGACCGGAACGTACGCGGTGCGCGTCAGTGCGGCAGCACCCGTGACGGGCGCCGTCTGGGCGACCTCCGGATTCGGTGCCGGCAGCGACTTCGGGTGGTTCGTGGCCGCCGACGTGATCTCCGCTCCCGCGCTCGTGGCTGTCGCCGCGGCGGGTGCCAGCCCCGCCACGGGAACGCCGACGCTGACCATCGTTTCCTCCGACGCGGTGGCGCAGACCGTCGTTCTCACCTCCGGGGCGGGCGCCGGAGCATCCACCGACGTCACCGTGCCGGCCACCGGCGCCGTCACCGTGCCGGTGCAGCCCGGCCAGGTCTACCGCATCGCGCCGGGCACCGGCGGTATCAGTGCGGCGATCACCTACGCCGCGCCGGGTGCCGTCGCCGGGTATCCTGTCGCCCCCAGCGCCTCGGCGGCATCGGCCGTCACGGTCTACCCGCGCTGACATCGGCGTCCGCTCGCGGGCGCTCCGTTCGCGAGGTCAGAAGTAGCGGAAGCGTTCGGGTCCGAGGTCCCAGGGGTCGCGGTCGAGATACTCCGCTGCCGCACGGAACACGCATCCTTCGATCGCCATCCGCCGGTGCAGGTCGTCCTCGCGGTGCAGGCTGCCCAGCCGCTCGATCGGAAGGCGGTACAGCACGATGCGTTGCTCGGCTGTCGACACGCTCCAGCGGGGGATACCGTCGTCATCGGATGCCGGCGGCATCAATGCGACCTCGAAGCGCACGTCGCGCAGCTCCGGCCAGGCGCTGCGCAGGAACTCCGCTGCGGTGCTGACCGCGAAGTCGAATCGCTCTTCGCGGGTCTCCTGGGCGGGCAACGGCGGCCGTACGACCGGGCTGCGGTCTTCACGCCCGTGCCGCCCGTGCCGCGATGCCCGCACGCGCGGAGCACTGCCGGAGCGCCGCCTGATCATGTGTCGAGTCTAGGTCAGCGTGCGTGCCCGGCGCGGGGACGATGCCGCCCGCAGCGGCGCGGCATCCCCGTTCCGACGCGCACGGCCGGTACCGTGACAGCGATGCGAACTCGACTGTGCTCGAAGGTGGGCTGTGCCCGCGAGGCCGTGACGACCCTGACCTACGACTACGGCGACCAGATGGCCGCGCTCGGCCCGCTCGGCGCCGGCCGCGACCCGCACGCACACGATCTCTGCGCGATCCACACCGACCGACTGTCAGTGCCCAAGGGGTGGGTCGTCGTGCGTCACGAGACGCTGCGCGTCTGAGCCCGCAGTTCCTCCCCGCTCCGGGTGCGAGAATAGGCGGATGCCGACCACTGCCGCACCCGCTGCCCTCCACGACTTCGTCGTCGCCGATCTGAGTCTCGCCGAGGCCGGACGCCATCAGCTGCGTCTGGCTGAGAACGAGATGCCCGGTCTGATGGCTCTCCGCGAGGAGTACGGTCCCTCCCAGCCGCTCGCCGGCGCCCGGATCGCCGGGTCGCTGCACATGACGGTGCAGACCGCGGTGCTCATCGAGACGCTCGTCGCTTTGGGTGCGCAGGTGCGCTGGGCGAGCTGCAATATCTTCTCCACCCAGGACGAGGCCGCCGCCGCCGTCGCCGTGGGTCCGCACGGCACCGTCGACGCACCCGCGGGCATTCCGGTCTTCGCCTTCAAGGGCGAAACGCTCGAGGAGTACTGGCAGCTCGCGGACCGCATCTTCGACTGGTCGGCCGAGGGCTTCGACGGCCCCAACCTCATCCTCGACGACGGCGGAGACGCGACGCTCCTGGTGCATAAGGGTGTGGAGTTCGAGAGGGCAGGCGCGGTGCCCGCGGCATCCGACACCGATTCGCTCGAGTACCGCATCGTGCTCGACACCCTGCGGGCGAGCCGTGCCCGCGACCCGCAGCGCTTCACGCGGATGGCCGCGCAGATCGTCGGCGTGACCGAGGAGACGACGACCGGCGTGCACCGTCTGTACGAGCTGGCGGCCGCCGGAAAGCTGCTGTTCCCGGGCATCAACGTGAACGACTCGGTCACCAAGAGCAAGTTCGACAACAAGTACGGCATCCGCCACTCGCTGCCCGACGGCCTCAACCGCGCGACCGACGTGCTCATCGGCGGCAAGGTCGCCTTCGTCGTCGGCTACGGCGACGTGGGCAAGGGCGCGGCCGAGGCGCTGCGCGGCCAGGGTGCACGGGTGATCATCGGTGAGGTCGACCCCATCTGTGCGCTCCAAGCGGCGATGGACGGCTTCCAGGTCGCCCGTCTGGAGTCGGTCGTCGGCGACGTCGACATCCTGATCACGGGCACCGGGAACACGCGGGTGGTCACCGTCGAACAGCTGCAGCAGCTCAAGCATCTGGCCATCGTCGGCAACGTCGGCCACTTCGACGACGAGATCGACATGGCCGGACTCGAAGCCATCCCCGGGGTCGAGAAGATCGAGATCAAGCCGCAGGTGCATGAGTACCGCCTGCCGAGCGGTCGCAGCATCCTGGTGATGAGCGAGGGGCGTCTGATGAACCTCGGCAACGCCACCGGTCATCCGTCCTTCGTCATGAGCGCCTCCTTCACCAACCAGGTGCTCGCGCAGATCGAGCTGTACACGAAGCCGGAGCAGTACCCGGTCGGCGTGTACGTGCTGCCGAAGATCCTCGACGAGAAGGTCGCACGGCTGCACCTGGCCGCGCTCGGCGTCGAGCTCACCGAACTCACCGCCGAGCAGGCCGCGTACATCGGGGTGCCGATCGAAGGTCCCTACAAGCTCGAGCACTACCGCTACTGAACCGGGGACCTACCCCCTCCACGACAACGCCTCTCGTCTCGGACGGGAGGCGCTGTCGTCGGGGCGGTGGAGTTCGCGGATGCGGAGGAGACACCGAAGAAACGCCCAGGTGCCGCGTGCACAATCGTCGTGGGCGAGGGGAGTTCACCCCGTGTTTGTTTTGATCCGGTCAAAATTAGATAGAGTGTTCTCGTGACCGCCCCGCACCCGCACGAACCCGCCGCGCCGGCCGCTGCGGCCTTGCACGGTGTCGGCC
>CAUPYO010000309.1:0-3319 GCA_963515565.1 uncultured Microbacterium sp. | reverse complement strand
CTCGCTGCGGCGGACGATCTCGTCGGCGTCGAGTATCGGAACGCCCGGCAGAATCGCCTCGACCCGGTCGCGGTCCGATCCGGCGGTGATGCCCACGAGCGCGTGGCCCGCCCCCGCGAGGGCCGCTCCGATGACCGGGCCGACCCGTCCCGCTCCGATGATCCCCACGCCGAGCCTGCTGGCGCCTGTCATACGCTCCTGATCCCTTCGTCCGCCGCCGAGACACGCTCGGCATCCGTCGATCTGCCCGCCATCGCGGGAACGTCTTCACCGAGGTGCTCGTCACCGGCCTGCTCTTCGACCGGCGCTTCCGCATCCCACCGGTGCGAGCGGTCGCTGGCCGCGGCTGCGATGACAGCAGTCGCGATCTTCTGCCACAGCGAGACGGCATCGTCGCGGTCGAGAACGCCGATGCCGCCGGGCACCTGCCCGGCGACCGTGTGCCCGGTGAGCGTCGCCACACGGCACGCGCGATCGACCGGTCCCTGCGCGAGCGCGGTCGACTGCAGGCGCGCGAGCGGCAGGATGATCAGCGAGCGCCAGATCATGCCACGGCGCAGCAGCACGGCATCCTCCGTCACGAGCACGCCGTTGCGGCGCCACGACAGCGGCCGCAGCCACCAGGCGCGGCGTGGCGTCGTCACGTACGGATCGCTGTCGTCGTGCGGGCCGAGCAGCCCGTGCACGACGAGCTCCTGCCATTGGCCGGCCGATATGCCCGGCAGAAACAGCCGCAGCACGCGCTCGACGTCATCGCGGGTGCCGACGGGAAGCACCTCGGCGAACTGCTGCGACTGGGCGTCGCTGGCCGAACGTCCCGACAGGCGGTTGACGCGGATCGACCACCAGCCCGACGCGCGCCACAGCAGCGGCTGGCGGATCTCGAACGCGTGCACGCGCCCCGGCGGCAGCGTCTCGGTGATCGTCGTGAACAGGCCGAACGTGATGCGCACCCCCGACGGCGTCGGCGCGATCGAGTAGCGCAGTGCGCGCGTGATCGTGCGGAACCAGTACGCCCCGAAACCGAGCACCGCCGGCACCAGCGTGAACAGCACCCACGGCGTTCCGACGATCGATCCGATGACGATGGCGGCACCGAGCGCCAGCAGCCAGATGGTCGATCCCGACAGCAGCCGTGAGCCGATGAGCCGGCCGGGCGGGATGTGCACGACGGATGCCGGTTCGGCGACGGACTGCTCGGCGCCGTCGATCAAGCCGGTCAGTCCGGCACTGACCGCCGCGACGGCAGCGCGGCTACGCCCGTGACCGGCGCCGAGGCCACCCGCCTCATCCCGCGCCGCTGCGCGAGCGAGCTGGCGCCCCGAGGCGAGGCGCAGGATGTCGGCGCGCACCGCCTCCGCATTCGCGGTCGACAAGTACTCGAGCTTGACGTTCGCGTCGAGACCGGCACCGACGACCTCGAGCTTGGCCGCGCCGAGCAGGCGCGCGACCATCGGACGGGTGAGGTTGACGCCCTGCACCCGGTCGAGCGGGGCGCGGCGGTGGGTGCGGAACAGGATGCCGCTGCGCACCTCGACGTCGTCGCCGGTGATGCGGAACGTGTGGAAGCGCCACGACAGCCAGAACCCGCCGAGCAGCAGGAGCAGCACGCCCAGCACCGCGACAAGGGCGAGCAGGATGAGGTTGTTGCTGACGACGTAGTCGACCGGGTCGGCCTGGTAGTTCTCCCAGTCGGCCAGGCCGGGCACGAGCCAGCCGATGATGCGATCGCGCAGGTTGGTGACGACGATGCCGACGACGACCACCAGGAACAGTCCGCCCCGCAGCACCGGGGTCAGCGGGTGCAGGCGATGCCAGTCGCCGTCGCTGAGCGGCGAGCGCACCGCGGCGACGGTTGCGGGATCTGTCACAGTCCGGTCCGTCGCGTTTCGGCCACCGCGATCAGGGTGTCACGCAGGCGCTCCGCCGCCGATTGGCTGAGCCCGGGGATGACGACGCCGGTGGTGGCCGCGGCGGTGACCAGCTTGAGCTGGGCGATGGTGAACACGCGATCGAGCGGGCCGTGGGTGATGTCGACCAGCTGCATGCGCCCATACGGCACCGACACCAGGCGCTGCCAGAGGATGCCGCGACGGAACACGAGGTCGTCGTCGCGCAGCTGATACCCGTAGGCACGCGCCTGCCGCGGGAGGATCACGAGCGTCCAGACCGTCGCGACGACGACCGCACCCGCGGGAATCCACACCCACGCCAGGTGCAGCACGAGCCCGCCGACGACAGCCGCCGCGATCACCAGCGCGAGCAGCGCCAGCGTGGAGATCAGGCGGACCCACACATAGTTGCGCGACAGCTGGTGCCACGTGCCGTCACCGAGCGGAAGACGGTTTTCGCTGCGCGGTTCGAGGATGCGCGCATACGTCCCCGCATCCAACACCCCGTCCGCGCCTGCCCCGCTCGCCCCGCGATCGAAGCGAGTCGAAACGCCCTGGCGCTCCTCTGCCGCACTCTCAGTCGTGGTGGGAGAGGCCGAAGCCGGGCTCGGGAGGTCCGGGGTGTTCGTCATCGTCGTCCTTCCGAATGGTGCAGAGGTGCTCGGCGACGAGACCGGCCGCGACCAGAACGAGGCCTCCGACGACCGACGCGATCACCGCTCCTGTCGAGCCTAACGAGGGTGCGACCGGGCGGGTGAGCACGAAGGCGAGCAAGCCGGCGGCCACACCGGCGACTCCGGCACCGACGAGGGTCGACGCCTTCGCCAGCATCGCGACGCGCACCGCACGGAACGGGTCGATGGGCGTCTGCGTCGACCCGGCGATCGCCCGTCGAATCGGCAGGGCGAACGCGACGAGCGCCAGCCCCAGCAGCACGAGCAGGATCGGCAGCAGGAACGACGGGGTGAAGGTCGGCCGTCCGGTCGCCGTCAGCACCTGGTCGATCGCGAATCCGACCATTACGCCGATCGCGACGGCGGCGACGATCACGCCGGCACCGGTGCGCTTCACTGCGCACCCCCGAGGGTGTCGTCGTCGCCCGCGCCGGATGCCTCGGCATCCTCGAGCCGCGCGAGCAGTTCCTCTACGCGGCCCGCGCCCGGCAGCACCGCGTCGGGGTCGATCTGCAGCCACGGGGCGAGCACGAACGTGCGCTCCCCCGCTCGCGGGTGCGGCAGCAGCAGAGCCGGATCGTGGGAGCGCACATCGCCGTAGGCGATGAGGTCGAGGTCGAGGGTGCGGTCCTGCCAGCGCAGGTCGTCCACCCGTCGCGGCGGCCTGCCGTGCGCCTCTTCGATCGCGTGCAGGTAGCCGAGCAGCACGGAGGGAGCCAGCCGCGTCGTCACGAGGGCGACCGAGTTGAGGTA
>CAUPYO010000308.1:0-3333 GCA_963515565.1 uncultured Microbacterium sp. | reverse complement strand
GTGGCGCCCTCGCTGAAGACGTCTCCCGGGCCGTCGAGAACGGCGGTGGCGGCTGTCGTCGGGCTCGCTGGCGTGGGCTCAGGTGAGCCGTCCGCCCCTCGCCCCGTACCAAGATCACTCACGTGCCACACCCCCGTGCTCCGCGCTTCCGCGCCCTCCTATGGTACGCGACGGGTCGCGGCGTGGTCCGGAGGACTTTTTTCGTGGCGTGAGCGGTGTCAGGGCGTCGGACAGACCTGCGTGAAGGCGGTCAACGCCGACTGGAGGTCACCGGTCGCCTTCTGCAGCGCGGGAAGGCGCGAGAGGTCGCCTCCGGCGATGGCGGTGAGGTCGGCGGATGCCGCGGCGAAGCCGGTCTGCAGCGACGGCAGCAGGGCGGCGACCTGGTGGTTGCCGACCGCGTCGACGGCGGCGTCCAGGCGCGTCGCGAGGTTGCTGAAGACGGTCACCGCGGCACGCGGGTCGCTCGCGTCGAGTGC
The DNA here is from genome assembly GCA_963515565.1 of uncultured Microbacterium sp. Lineage (GTDB taxonomy): Bacteria > Actinomycetota > Actinomycetes > Actinomycetales > Microbacteriaceae > Microbacterium. The sequence goes on along the minus strand of CAUPYO010000308.1, from coordinate 2,854 downwards.
GGTGAGGGCTCCGGCAGCGTCGCCGATCGTGTCACGCACCGTGCTGCATGCCTGCGAGACGGTCTGCGTGTCTGCGCCAGAGGGGGCGGGCTCGCCCGATGACGCACATCCGCCGAGAGTCAGGCTGAGGCAGGCGGTGGCGAGGGCGGTCAGCACGGCACGCGGCGAACGCGCGGTCGCGACGGTGGTCATGGCTCTCCTCGGACGAGTGGGGGATGGCACTCGCGAATGTAACGGTTTTGTAAATGGTCCTGCCGAATTGCGCCGCGCGCTTGCGGAACCGTAGTTCGTAAGGTCTACTAACAAACATGTCCGGACCTGACCTGCCCCGCAGCGCCGAGACGGTCGCCCGGGCCGGGCGGTCGTTCAGCACGGGGCGCGCCCTGCGCCACGTGGCCAAGGTCCTGCCCGAGCATGCTCGCGCGCACAATCGGTCGCTCGTTCTGCAGACCCTCTTCCACCAGGGTGCCATGAGTCGTGCCGACCTTTCCCGAGAGACCGCACTGACGCGTGTCACGATCTCCGATCTGGTCGCCGAACTGATCGACGACGGTTACGTCGCCGAACGCGGCATGCGGGAGGTCACCGGCCCGGGAAAGCCCGCGATCCTGGTCGATCTCGATCGTGAGGGGCACCGCATCGTCGGGCTCGACCTCTCCGGCACCGACCGTTTCCTCGGCGCGGTGCTGACGCTGGACGGCGAGATCGTCGCGCGTATCGATGTCGACGTGCCGTCCGAGTCGGCCGACACCGTCGCCGCCGTGATCGATCTCGCGCGCCGCCTCGTCGCCGAAGCGCACGCCCCGGTTCTCGGCGTCGGTGTCGGCAGCCCCGGCATTGTCGACGACCGCGGAGTCGTGCTCACGGCCCCCAACCTCGAATGGCGCGACGTCGACCTGGAGGGCGCCCTGCGCGATGCGCTGCACCTGCCCGTGCTCGTCGCGAACGACGCCAACGCGGCGGTGCTGGCCGAATACACGTTCGGCGGCGCCGCTGACGACGTACTGCTCGTGCGCGTCGGGCGCGGCGTCGGGTCGGGGCTGCTCGCGGGCGGCCAGCCGATGCGCGGCAGCCGCTTCGCCGCGGGAGAGATCGGTCATGTGACCGTCGGCACCGACGGGGGGCCTCTCTGCGTCTGCGGCAAGATCGGCTGCCTCGAAGCATGGCTATCGGTGCCCGCGCTGGAGGCACGGATGGCCGAGCCCGGCGTCGATCGCGACGCCGTGCTGCGCGACGCGGGGGAGCGCCTCGGCATCGCGCTCGCCCCGATCGTGGGCGTGCTCGATCTGTCGGAGATCGTCCTCTCCGGCATCCCCGAACTGCTCGACGGAACCCTCTCCGAGGCGACGGTCGAGACGCTGCGCACCCGGACGCTCGCCGAGTATCACGACGGCGTCCACGTGCGGATGACGGTGCAGGGGGAGGACATCGTCCTCCGCGGTGCGGCCGTCATGGTCCTGTCCGGACAACTCGGGGTGTCCTGACCCCTTTCCCGCGGGGCGCAACGCCCCGACACCACCAAGAGACAAAGGAAGACACCATGAACAAGAAGCTCGGCGCTCTCGCGCTCCTCGGCGCTTCGGCTGTCGTTCTCGCCGGATGCGCGGCGGGAGAACAGGGCGGCAACGACGCCTCCGGCACTCCGGCTCCGGCCCAGGTGCGCGTGTGGCTCAACGGCACCGATACGCCGCAGGATGCCCGCGACTACCTGAAGAAGACGTTCGAGGCGGCCAACCCCGGCTCGACGCTGGTGATCGAAGAGCAGCAGTGGACCGGTCTGGTCGACAAGCTCACGACGAGCCTGTCCTCTTCGGACACCCCCGACGTGGTGGAGATGGGCAACACGCAATCGCCGGCCTTCACTTCCAGCGGTGCGCTGTTGGACATCTCCGACATCAAGGACAAGATCGGCGGCGACGACCTGCTGCCGGGCTTCGTCGCTGCGGGATCGTGGGATGGCAAGCTCTACGCGGCCCCCTACTACTCGGGTGCGCGCATCGTGTTCTACAACACCGCGCAGTACGCCACCGCCGGAGTGCAGGTGCCCACCACGCTCGATGAGTATGTGGCCAACGGTGCCAAGCTCGCTCAGGCTCTGCCCGGCGTCTCGGGCGTCTATTTCCCGGGCAAGGACTGGTACAACGCTCTTCCCTTCATCTGGGAGAACGGCGGCGAGATCGCGGTGCAGAAGGACGGCAAGTGGGAAGCGCAGATGTCCAGCGATGCCTCCGTCAAGGGCATCGAGCAGGTGCAGCAACTCATGAAATCCTCGCTCGCACCGAAGGACGGCGACGAGACCGAAGCCTGGGTGCCGTTCCGCACCGAGAAGGCCGCGACGCTGTCGGCGCCGAGTTGGGCCTACTGGTCGATCGTCGCCGACGAGAACAAAGCCGAGACCCCGCTGACCAAGACGGTCGGCTACTACGCGCTGCCCGGTAAGAGCGGCGGGGCGGCGCAGGTCTTCGCCGGCGGTTCGAACATCGGCATCGCCGCGAAGTCGGCCCACCCGGAGCTCGCCAAGAGCGCGCTGGAGATCATGCTCAGCGACGACTACCAGACCCTGCTCGCCAAGGGCGGGCTCGTGCCGGCCAAGAAGTCGCTCGGCAGCCAGGTCGCGGCGGCCACTCCGGAGCTCGCGAAGATCATCTCGGATGCCGCGGCCAACGCGAAGCTGACCCCGGCATCGCCCAAGTGGGCCGACGTCGAAGCAAAGGGCCTGCTGCAGGACTTCTTCGTGCAGGTCGCCGCCGGCGGTGATGTGAAGACGCTCGCGACGGCGCTCGACGAGAAGATCGACGCCATCCTCAACGGCTGAACGCGTTCGACGCATCTGCGTTTCGACTCGTCGCTGCGC
>CAUPYO010000307.1:0-3367 GCA_963515565.1 uncultured Microbacterium sp. | reverse complement strand
TCTTCGGCACGGTCGTGTTCGCGATGTTCGCCGGGTTCTACTTCTGGTGGCCGAAGTGGACGGGACGCATGCTCAACGAGCGCCTCGGTATGGTGCACTTCTGGATGCTGTTCATCGGCTTCCACATGACGTTCCTGATCCAGCACTGGCTGGGAGTGGATGGCATGGTTCGCCGCTACGCGGACTACTCGGCCGCTGACGGATGGACCTGGCAGAACCAGGTCTCCACGATCGGTGCGATGATCCTCGGCGCCTCGATGATCCCCTTCTTCTTGAACGTGTGGATCACCTCGCGCAAGGCCCCCCGCGTCACGGTCAACGACCCGTGGGGCTACGGCGGCTCGCTCGAGTGGGCGACCAGCTGCCCGCCGCCGCGCCACAACTTCACCTCCATCCCGCGTATCCGCAGCGAGCGTCCCGCGTTCGACCTGAATCACCCGGAGGCGGCCCTGCCGGTGGGTGTCGGACCGGCGAAGGATGCTCCGGACGCGCCGGTCGTGGATGTGGCTGATGGGAAGGTCAAGTAAGTGAAGACCAACGTCAACCTCTGGTGGATCCTGTCGGGGTTCTTCTTCCTGTGCTTCGCCCTGTACACGGGGTGGAACATCATCGAGCACTCCGACCGGCCCTGGTTCCACGCGATCGAGTGGGTCGGTTCCGTCGCGCTGCTGTTCACGGTCTTCATGGCCGCGATGATCGGCTTCTATGTCGATCGCGTGCACCGCGCGCAGGGTGGCGAGCTGCCCGAGGACTCTCTCACGGCGGACATCGATGACGGTGACCCCGAGATGGGTGAGTTCAGCCCCTGGTCGTGGTGGCCGCTCGTGCTCGCGTTCTCGGCTGCGCTGGCGATGCTCGGCCTGGCCGTCGGAACGTTCCTGCTCCCGATCGGCCTCGGCGTCTTCGTCGTCGCGATCGTCGGCTGGGTGTTCGAGTACTACCGCGGGTACTTCGCGCGCTGAGCGTCGCCTTCCGGCTGTGATGGCTCTCTGCGTGCGGGCCGGCGTCTGCAGCGACGTCGGAGGCTTTCGCGACGTCAATCAGGATGCCGCGTTCGTCTCATCGTGGGGCGCAGGTGTCGCGGACGGCGTCGGCGGCGGGCCGGCCGGCGACCTGGCATCCGCGGCGTTCCTGCACCGACTCGTCGCCGGCGGTTCCGGCCTGGACGACGCGGACGAACTTGCCACACGTGTGCGCATCGCGAATTGGGATCTGGGTGCCCACGTGCGGCGAGACCCCTCGCTCGCCGGAATGGCGACCACCTTCACCGGGCTGTGGCTCAGCCGCACCGGTGTCTTTCTGCTCGCACACACCGGGGATTCTCGCGCCTACCTCGTTCGCGACGGCCACCTCATCCGCCAGACCCGCGATGACTCCTTCGTCCAGGTCTTGGTGGATCGAGGGCTCCTCCGCGAGGAAGACGCCATGGCGCACCCACGGCGTAACATCATCACCGCGTCCCTGCGCGGTGGCGCGTCCGATCTCGTGCGCGTGAGCGAGCGCGTGGGGATGCGGGGCGACCGGTGGCTGCTCTGCAGCGACGGGGTGAGCGACTACCTGCCCGACGACGCCATCGCCGACATCCTGCGGACCGTGGCCGATCCAGACGTGGCATCCTCCCTGATGGTGGCGGCGGCCCTGCAGGCCGGCTCCCGCGACAATGTGACCGCCGTCGTGGCCGATGTCGTCACCGGCGCCCCGCGAGGCGAGGCCGCTACCTTCGCCGGGGCAGCAGCCGATCGGTTCACGGAAGGCCCAGGCGCTCTCGCCGGCTGACCAGCCTCCCTCAGGACGTCTCGGGGCGTACGTACATGACCTGCGGGTCGAAGACGCGGGGGAGTGTGCCGTGCTCGTTCTCTGTGGGCAACCCTTCGCGTACCCAGTACTCGTAGCCGCCGATCATCTCTTTCACCGTGTACCCGAGTCGGGCGAACTCGATGGCACCGCGTGCGCCGGCGTTGCAGCCGGGACTCCAGCAGTACACGACGATCGGCAGGTGCGGGGCGAGTTCTCGGGGTGCGCGCGCCGCGATGTCGCGGTAGGGCATGTGGATGGCGCCCGCTGGGTGTCCCTGCGCCCAGGCGTCGTCGCCGCGGACGTCGACGAGCACGAACTCTTCGCCCGCCCGCTGCGCCGCATAGACGTCGGATGGGTCTGTTTCGTGGGCGAGCTTCGCGCTGAAGTAGGCGAGCGTGGAAGCAGGCGTCTGCGAGGTCATGCCCGAAACGCTACGCGAATGAAGAAGCGGCGAGGAGGACCGGAACGGTCTCTCCTCGCCGCTTGACTGCCAACGTGCGGCGTCAGTTCTTCGTGTCGTCCTCGTCGGGGACGATCACATTCGACGGGCGGACAGCGGTCTCGCTGCGGCTGCCGTCGTCGATCGGGTGATGCGGGGCATCCGGAACTCCGGCGCGCTCGTGCATTCCCTGGATCTCGGCATCCTCTTCGGCGGCGACATGCTCCAGCGTGTGGTGCTGGTGGGCGCGGGCCTCCTCGAGCTCCGTCTGCGTGACGGGGGCCAGACGGTCTTCGAAGAACCACCGCGACAGCGACGCGCGGAAGTTCTCGTGCCAGGGGATACGACCCTGGTCGTTCGGACGTACGACCAAGGGCTGGTTGGTCTCGAAGTCGACGAGCTTGACGACCTCGTACTGGTCGACAGGCTGGTGCACCTCGATGTACTCACCGCCGGGGAGGCGAACGATACGACCCGACTCGTAGCCGTGCAGGGCGATCTCGCGGTCTTTCTTCTGCAGCGCGATGCAGATGCGCTTCGTGACGAAGTAGGCGATGACGGGCCCGACGAACAGCAAGGCCTGGAGCGTGTGGATGACGCCTTCCATCGTGAGCCAGAAGTGGGTCGCGATGATGTCGGAGGATGCCGCAGCCCACAGCACCGCGTAGAACGTGACGCCGGCGGCGCCGATCGCTGTGCGGGTCGCCGCGTTGCGCGGACGCTGCGCGATGTGGTGCTCGCGCTTGTCACCCGTGATCCAGGCTTCGATGAAGGGGTAGATCGCCACGAGCACGATGAACAGGCCGAGGGCGGTCAGCGGAATCAGGATGTTGAACGACCAGGTGCGATCCCAGAGGACGAACTCCAGGTGCGGAGGCACCAGACGCAGCGCGCCGTCGGCGAAGCCGATGTACCAGTCGGGCTGGGTACCGGCCGACACGGGTGACGGGTCGTAGGGGCCGTAGTTCCAGATCGGGTTGATCGTGAACAGTGAGGCGATCAGCACGATCACGCCGAAGGTGATGAAGAAGAAGCCACCCATCTTCGACATGTACACCGGAACCATCGGGTAACCGACGACGTTGTCGTTCGTGCGGCCGGGGCCGGCGAACTGCGTGTGCTTGTTCACGA
>CAUPYO010000306.1:0-3393 GCA_963515565.1 uncultured Microbacterium sp. | reverse complement strand
ACCCGAAAGTCGTAGGCGACCAAACCGGACGCCTCACCTTCACCACCGACATCGCACGAGGCATCCACCACCTGCTCACCGTCGGCGCCGACTACGGCACCTACAACCTCACCGGAGCCGGCAAACCCCAAACCTGGGCCGACATCGCCCGAACCGTCTTCAAACTCACCGGCCACAACCCCGACCGCATCACTGGCGTCACCACCAACGAGTACTACGCCGACACCACCCAACCCATCAGCCCCCGCCCCACCAACAGCACCCTCGACCTCAACAAAATCCAAGCAACCGGATTCGAGGTCATAGGTTCAGAGGAGGTCGCTCTCTTCGAGGCGACGTCACGACTTCGGCCGCGGGACATCCGCTCTTAATAAACCGGCCGGCGGACACGGGCGACAGTACGCCTCGCCGTCGAACTTGAGGAGATTGCACATGAAGCTGTCCGTTATCGGTTGTGGTTATCTCGGTGCCGTGCACGCTGCCGCCATGGCATCCATTGGTCATGAAGTCGTCGGCATCGACGTCGACCAGCGGAAGATCGAATCACTCTCGAAGGGCGAGGCGCCATTCTTCGAGCCTGGTCTGCAGGAGATCCTTGCCTCGGGCATCGCCTCCGGCAACCTCCGCTTCACCACCGATATGGCGGAAGCAGCGGGGGCGAAGGTCCACTTCGTGGGTGTGGGTACCCCGCAGCAGAAGGACAGCTACGCGGCTGACCTCACCTACGTGAATGCCGCCTTCGATGGACTCCTGCCCTATCTCTCGCCGGGCGACATCGTCGCCGGAAAGTCGACGGTACCCGTGGGTACGGCCGCGAGCCTCGAGCCGCGCGTTTCCGGAACGGGAGCAACCCTGGTGTGGAACCCCGAGTTCTTGCGTGAGGGCTATGCGGTTCAGGACACCGTCGACCCGGACCGCCTCGTCGCCGGTGTTCCCTCCGGCGAGAAAGGCGAGGTCGCGGCATCCGTGTTGCGCGAGGTTTACCATCCCTCCGTCGCGAAGGGAACGCCATTCATCGTCACCGACTACGCGACGGCGGAACTCGTCAAGGTGTCCGCGAACGCCTTCTTGGCGACGAAGATCAGCTTCATCAATGCCATGGCTGAGATCGCAGAGGTCACGGGTGCTGATGTGACACAGCTCGCTGATGCGATCGGTCACGATGTGCGCATCGGCCGTCGGTTCCTCGGGGCGGGCAGCGGTTTCGGTGGAGGATGCTTGCCGAAGGACATCCGCGCGTTCTCCGCGCGTGCCGAGGAACTCGGGCGCGGAGAGTCGGTGGCCTTCCTGCGACAGGTCGACGAGATCAACCTGCGTCGCCGTGAACGCGCCGTGCAGCTCGTCGTGGAGGGCCTGGGTGGTGTCGTGTTCGAAAAGAACGTGACCGTACTTGGCGCCGCATTCAAGCCGCACTCCGATGACATCCGCGACTCGCCCGCACTTGACGTCGCCGTCCGGCTTCATGGGCTCGGCGCGAAGGTCACGGTGACCGACCCCGCGGCGATCGAGAATGCGCGCCGGGTCCACCCTCAGCTCACCTATGTCGAGGACCGGGACGAGGCGATCCGCGAAGCGGATGCGCTTGTGCTCGTCACTGAATGGGACGAGTATCGACGCGAACTCCCCGCGGAGCACGCATCTTCGCTCGCACGGGGACGGGTCGTCGTCGACGGGCGCAATGGGCTCGATGCGGCGGAGTGGCGTGCGGCTGGGTGGACGTATTACGGGATGGGGCGGCCGTAGGCCGGCCTCCGGGAGTCGCTGACGCACTGCGCCCGGCGTAGCGGGCGCATCGAATCAGCTCGGGCGGCGCGGTCGGTCGTTCCTGATCGCTGGTTGGAGCGTGTCTGGCCAGTCCGCGCTCATCGCGCCGAGCCCCACCACATCGGCGGCGTGCGGTGCCACCGAACTGACTAGAGCAGAAACGTCGTTTGCGCGCGTCCCCGAACCGCGGAGTCCTGTGCGAAGGAATCGTCCGAGCCTTGCGGCATCCACCGCAGGAGTGTGAAGGTGCCCGCGTGACGCCTCGCCCTCCGCAGCGAAAAGGTGAACGTCGGGGTGGCTGTAGAGAACGCACGTCTGAATCCAGGGGACCTCTTCGTGCGCCGTCCCCAGAACGCGTGACAGGTGCAATGCTTGGGCCCGCACCTGCGCCCGCGGCGAGCGGCGCACATCGGCGCCAAGAAGGCCGTCCTTCTCACGATGAAATTGGATCGCGAACGACGCGGGCAACTCGATCCCCGCTGTGACGGGGGCAAGAGCGGGGTGCAGCGACGCCGGGTCGACGTCGTCGAACACCACACCGCGCCAGTGCTTGACCTCAATCGCGATCATCGCCGTGCGTGTGACGAGAAGGTGATCGATCTGCGTCACAAAAGGAGCGTCGGCAACGTCGGCGGTGAGAAGGAAGAGGTTCGTCATCAGCGCGCCATCGATTCCTGCTGCGGTGGCCTCGCGGCGGATGATCTCTCGAGACGTCTGCTCCCACTTCATACCGTGGCTGAGCTTCTTGAGCAGGGCGTCGACATCGTCGCTGCGGGCGGCGCGTTCCTGCTCAAGCGCGAGTGACAGCGCCGCTTCGCTCTGCTGCAGGGTCGTGCGAGCCTCGGTCACCGCCGCCGCGTGCGCAGCGACCGTCATGCGATGAGCGCTCTCAGTCGTTTCGAGTCGCCGACGAATCCACCTCCTCATCACTCCGACCACGACCAGCGCCACGACGACGGCGGTCACAGCGACCGAAATGAGCACCATCGGCAGTGGTGACCCGCTGCCCGACTCGGCCGTCTGTGTGACCAAACGCGCAGTGTCCACTTTTTCGCTCCTCTGTGGGCCGGTATGCCGCGTGCAATCGAGCGAGCGCTCACCAGAAGTGAGGCAGCGAGGGCGCACTCATCACGCGTCTTCCTTATTCACGGTAACGCGTCGCTTCTCGCGGACGCCGCGAGCGAGTACTTTCTGGCCAAACTGGGGAGAATCAACGATGAGAAGAATCCACATATCTCGCCGCATGAGCGTGATCGTCGGGGGAGCGCTCGTCCTCGGCATCGCCGTCGTCGGGGGCGCGGTCAACGCGGCGACGCTCGCCGCTCGGTCGGCCGCCGAGCAGAGCGTGCCGGCTGCGTTCGCGGCGGCGACTGCGAGCCCGACGGCATCCACCCCCACGCCGCCTCCCACCCCCACGCACACCCCGGTGATCACGACGCGAGATGAGCCGGTGCGCGAGGCGGTGCCGTTCGAGCACGCGTCGGTCGAGGATGCCTCGATGCCGCAGGGTCAAACTGCCGTCACCACCGCAGGGCAAAACGGCGAGCGAACGCGCACCTACCGGGTCACCCTCACCGACGGCGTGGAGACGAAACGCGATCTTGTCTCCGACGCGGTGACGGTTCAGCC
>CAUPYO010000305.1:0-3407 GCA_963515565.1 uncultured Microbacterium sp. | reverse complement strand
CGGCGGCCTCGAACGAGAGCCCCTCGGGTTTGCGGGTGGCGGTGCGCACGGGCACCGCGGTGAACTCGGCAACGGTGCCCTGCTCGACCACATCGGCGCGCGCATACGCCAGCACGGCGTCGCCGACAGCGAACTCGGGGGTGTCCAGACCGGTCTGCTCGACGATGCCGGCCACGTCCCATCCGGGCACGGCGGGCAGCCGGGTGTCGATCAGGCCGCGCAGGTAGCCTTCGCGGATCTTGTAGTCGACCGGGTTGATGCCCGCGGCGACGACGCGCACAACGAGAGTGTCGGGGCCGACGTGCGGCTGGTCGCGGTCGGTGAGCTCGAAGCGGTCGTTGCCGCCGAAATCTGAATAGACGAGTGCCTTCATACCCAGGGGTAACCCGCAGGCGCCGCTGTCCATTCCGCCGCGCCGCCGGCCCCTTATCCTGGGGGCGTGATCAGACTCGCCACGATCGGCACCAGCACCATCACCGAGAAGTTCGCGGATGCCGTCGCGCAGACACCCGGCATCCGCATCGATGTCGTGTACTCGCGCGATGCCGCGCGCGGGCGTGCGTTCGCCGATCGAGTCGGTATCGACGGCGTGAGCACCGACCTCGATGCGCTGTTGGCGTCGGGCGAGGTGGATGCCGTCTACGTCGGCTCTCCCAACGGGGCGCACGCGGCCCAGGCCTCCGCCGCGATCGCCGCCGGCGTGCACGTCTTCCTCGAGAAGCCGGCGACCCCGACGGCCGCAGAGTTCGCCCGTCTCGTCGACGACGCTCGGCAGCGCGAGGTGATCGTGTTCGAGGGGATGCGCAACGTCTACGACCTCGGCATGGCGCGCGTGCGCGACCTGCTGCCGGCGCTCGGGCGCGTGCGGCTCGTCTCGTTCGGACAGTCTCAGCGGTCGGCGCGGTATGACCTCGTGCTCGCCGGTGAGACCCCCAACATCTTCGACCCCGCGCTGGCGGGCGGCGCGCTGTTCGACCTGGGCGTGTATCCGCTGAGCGCAGCGATCGATCTCTTCGGCGCGCCCACATCGGTGGCCAGCGCGACAGCGACGATCGCGACCGGAGCCGATGGTGCGGGGGCGGCGGTGCTCGCCTACGACGACTTCGTCGCGCAGATCGCCTTCTCCAAGATCGGGGTGTCGCGGCGCCCGAATGAGATCCAGGGCGAGCTCGGCACGATGGAGATCGACGAGATCACCGCTCCGCGCCGCATCCGCCTCCACCTGTTCTCCGGTGTGAGCGAGGAGATCGAGATCGACGGACCCGAGAACAACATGCGCTTCGAGGTCGCCCGTTTCGCGGCGCTCGTGCGGGGGGATGCCGACGCGGCGCCCGACCAGCAGCGCAGCCTCGCGGTGCTGCGGGCCGTCGAGGCGATCCGCTCGGCCGCGGCGCCGACAGGGTGAACCGGACCCGAACGATCCACGACCACGAAAGAGCAAGGGAGCACCGACATGGCCGACACCAAGAGCGGATTCAGCGACGACGAGCGCGCCGCGATGCGCCAGCGCGCCGAAGAGTTGCGCACCACGAAGGGGTTGAAGGGCGCCGCGAAGCTCGCGAAGGAGCTGGAGGCGTGCGTCGAGGCGATCGAGGCCCTCTCGGGAACCGATAAGGAGGCGGCGACGCTGCTGCACCGCGTGGTCACCGAGGTCGCCCCGCAGCTGGAGCCCAAGACCTGGTACGGGTTCCCGTCGTACGCGCGGGACGGCAGAGTCGTCGTCTTCTACCAGCCGGCGTCCAAATTCGGCACCCGCTACGGCAACATCGGGTTCCAAGAAGACGCGCACCTCGACGACGGTGACATGTGGGCGACGTCGTTCGCCGTCATCGCCGTGACAGCAGCCGTGGAAAAGAAACTCCGCGCGCTGGTCGCGGCGGCGGCGGGCTGAGCGCGGGCCCGCCTCGACGACGGCGGTTCTGGGCGGCGGACGACCTAGACTGGTGAGGTTCCGCCTTCCTCGATCCGATGAGTCGACGTGTCTGACCCTGTCTCCGCTCCTTCCCGCACCGCCGGTGCCGACCAGAGCGCGACGCGCACTTTCGATGTGCGTCATGTGCAGCTCGGTCGCGCCCTGCTGGCGGCGCTCGCCGCGGTGATGGTGACGTTCTCGCCCGATCACTCGGCCGCGATCGGCCTCGCCGTCTTCAGCGGCTGGGCCATCGCGACGGCTCTGGTGTTCATCATCGGCGCGTGGCTCGCCTACCCGCGTGATCGCCGGGGTGAGGCCGTCCTGCTCGGCGTGCTGACGCTGGTGGCCGGAATGGCGACCGGCATTCCGGGGCTGCGTTCGACGGCGCTCTTCTTCGTCGCCATCATCGCCTGGGCCGTCATCACCGGTATCGCAGAGCTGGTGATCGGCATCCGGCTGCGCCGCGGAGGCGATGCCGGTCGCCGAGACGACGGCCGCGACGCGATCCTCATCGCAGCGCTCACTCTGGCTCTCGGCGTGGGTCTGCTGCTGGTCAACCCCGCGTACAGCCTCGAGTACTTCATCTCCGATGCCGGGCGTTCCTTCACTTTGACCGGCATCGCGATCGGAGTCGGTCTGTTCGGCGGTTACGCCGCCGTCATCGCCGTCTTCCTCGGCATCGCCGGCTTCTCGCCGCGCCGCCCGACCCCGTCGGAGGCCATCTTGTCAGGAGAGTCCGTATGAGCGAGCAGCGCCCCACCCGCCGTGACCTGCTCAAGCCCGTGCAGCTGCTGGGCTTCGCGTTCGCCGCCGCCCTGTTCTCGGGACTCGTGGCGCTCCTGTCGATGGGCTTCTTCCAGGACCTCACCGGCGATCAGCGCGTGCATGTGGTCGTCGTCTCGCTCGTCGTCGCGGGGATCGCCTTCATCACGACGCTGGTCATCATCGCCCTGTCGATGCTCGCGATCGACCCCGCTCAGATGACCGGCGAGATCACCCAGGGTGTGCTGCTCGACGGCGAGGATGCCGCGGCATCCCCCGACGCGGCCGATGGCGACGCCGCACCCCGCAACTGAGCTCGGGGCGATTCGACTCGGCGTTTCGGAGCGCAGCTATTCGACACGCCGAAACGCGCTCAGACGCGGTCGACCAGCTCCGCCGCCAGGCCGGTGTAGCCCGCCGGGGTGAGAGCCAGCAGGCGCTGTTTCGCGGCCTCCCCGATGTCGAGCCCGCGAACGAACTCGGCGAGCTCCGGTGCGCCCACGCGGCGTCCGCGTGTGAGGTCCTTCAGCAGCGCATAGGGGTCGGTGATCTGCGAGCGGCCGGCGACGATTTCCGCGCGCACGACGGTCTGGATCGCCTCGGCGAGCACCTCCCAGTTGGCATCGAGGTCGGCGAGCAGCACGTCGCGCGACAGCGAGATCTCCCGCAGCCCCCGCTGCAGGTTGTCGAGCGCGAGCAGCGAGTGCCCGAAGGCGACGCCGATGTTGCGCTG
>CAUPYO010000304.1:0-3414 GCA_963515565.1 uncultured Microbacterium sp. | reverse complement strand
CCCGACAGCTGGTCACGCACGCCCTCCATCGCCTCGCGCAGGCGAGCGATGGAGTGGGCTGCCGAGCCGGGACGGCGCGTGTCGAGCAGCAGCGAGCGGAATTCTGCCTCGGGATCGAGTGAGCGCATGCCGGCGAGGTGCCCGAGCACATCCAGCAGCACCCTCGGGCTCTCGGCGATCGTCCCCGCGGTGTAGGCGCCCGGCTGGTCGAGTTCGGTCTGCGCGGTCAGCAGCAGGCGCAGCAGGTCTTCGGTGCGCTCCGCGTAGCGACCCGTCCAGAACATGTCGGCGTGGGCGCGGGGTGCGAGCGGCGGGATGCTGCGCGCCGTCGGGCCCGGAGCGATCTCGGTGAGATTCTGGTCGGCGTCGTCTTCGGCGGCTTTGAGTACCCAGACGTCTTTCGTGCGCGGGGCGGCATCCGGGCTTTCGCGCACGGTGGCGAGACCGCCGACGAGGGGGCGGTAGGCCGAGCCGTAGCGCAGCGCGAAGGCTCGCAGCGTGAGCGGCAGCGCATCGACGCCGGCTCCGCGGCTGTCGTCTGCCGCCGTCCACACGGGTGTCTGCGACAAGGGCAGCAGATCCTGCCCGACGAAGCGGTGCGGAGCTGCGGTGACACGGGCCACCAGGTCGGCACCGGTCAGGCCGCTGAACGCCTTGCGCGGCTCGTCGATCGTGCGAACGATCAGGTCGCGGTCGCCCGCACGCAGGCGTTCGAGCACCTGGTCGCGGGCCGCCGGCTCACCGCACCAGAGCGTCGGGACCGACGGGATGCGCAGTTGCTCGCCCAGGAGGTGTTCACACGCGGCCGGAAGGTAGGGGAGAAGTCCCGGGTTCTCGAGCACTCCCGCCCCCAGACCGTTGACCAGGCGCACCCGGCCGCGGCGGACGGCCTCGGTGAGGCCCGCCACGCCGAGGCGTGAGTCGCCGCGCAGTTCGAGGGGGTCGCACCACGCGGCATCCACCCGTCGGATGATGACATCGATGCGATCGGTGGGACGCGTGCGCGGCCAGCCCGCCGGCTTCATCCACACGTAGCCGTCCCGCACGACGAGGTCGCTGCCCTGCACAAGCGGAAAGCCCAGCGCGCTGGCGAGGAAAGCCTGATCGAATGCGGTTTCGCTGAGAGTTCCCGGCGAGAGGATCACGACGCGAGGGTCATCGATCTCGTCGGCCACCGACGACAGTAACGCCGCCCGCAGCGCCGAGAAGTAGGGGTCGATGCGGTGCAGGTTCTCTTCCTGGAAGAGCCCCGGCAGCACCTGGGAGATGACGCGACGGTTCTCGGCCGCGAAACCCAGCCCGGACGGCGCCTGCACGCGGTCGGCCAACACGTGCCAGTCGCCGTGGGCATCGCGCCCCAGATCGGTTGCGGCAAGAAGAAGCGGATGCGGGTCGACGGCGCTCGGACGCGCGAGCGGACGGAGGAACCCGGAGTGGCCGAACACGACCGCCGAGGGCACGATGCCTTCGCGCAGCAGCGTCTGATCGCCGTAGAGGTCGACCAGTACAGCGTTGAGGAGTTCGGCGCGCTGGGCGAGTCCGACCTCGAGCGGCGACCACCCCGCGGGATCGAACACGAAGGGCACCGGGTCGAGCTGCCACGGCTGAGGCCCCGACTCGCCCCGCAGATACGAGACGCCGTCATCGGCGAGGAAGCGCACGATCTCGCCATCGACCCGCTGCAGGTCGTCTCCGGTGAGGCTCAGGGCGTGGGCGGCCAGCGCCTTCCATGCGGGACGAAGGGCCCCCTCGGCATCCACGAACTCGTCGTAGCGCACCGTCTCCGGCGACACCGACAGGGGCAGTGTCGGTTGCGACACCGTCGCGGCATAGTCACGCAACACACTCACGCCGAAGTCCCTTCCCGGCTCCAGCGTAGGGGGCAATACAGTGGGGCGGTGACCCTTCCCGCCCCCTCCGGCCCCGACAGCGGGCCCCGCCCGGTCGTCCGGCCTGCGCGGACGGCGGATGTCCGCGGCATCCTCACCCTCCTCGAGCCCTGGGTGCAGCAGCGCATCCTCCTCGGCAAAGAGATGGTGACGCTGTTCGAGTCGGTGCAGGAGTTCGTCGTCGCCGAGGTCGACGGACAGCTCATCGGATGCGGCGCGCTGCACGTCATGTGGGAAGACCTCGGCGAGATCCGCACGCTGATCGTCGCCGAGAATTGGCTGCATCACGGCGTCGGCGGAGCCATCGTCCGTCAGTTGGAGCAGCGCGCCCGTGATCTGGGGCTCACCCGTCTGTTCTGCCTCACGTTCGAGGTCGACTTCTTCACCCGTCGCGGATTCGCCCCGATCGGCGAGCAGGTCGTCGACCCCGACGTGTACTCGCAGATGCTGCGCAGCCCCGACGAGGGCGTCGCGGAGTTCCTCGATCTTGCGCATGTGAAGCCGAACACTCTCGGCAACACCCGCATGCTGAAGAACCTCTGAGCCCCGCGCGCCACGACGGTGCCCCGGATGCCGCGGCCTAGCCTGGAGCAGTGAGCACCCCGACGCGCCGTCCGCGACGCCCCAGTCCCGCCGTGTATCGGCGGCGGAGGCTCGTCGCCGTGCTCCTCGTGCTCGCAGTGATCGCCGCAGTCGTGCTCGCGGTGTGGCAGCCGTGGCGTGGAGCCGCTGACCCGTCCGCATCGCCGGCGCCCACCCCGAGCAGCCTTCTCACGTCGCCGGCCCCGGCCGCTCCCGCTACGCCGGCCACCCCGACCGAGACCGCCGCCCCTCCGGCTGCCGCGGCGCCCACTCCCGATGCGTCCGGAACGGCGCCGGTCGTCGCGGCGTGCTCGACCGCGGTGATCTCCGTGCAGGCCGTCACCGATCACGACGTGTACGCCGCCGGTGAGATGCCCAAGCTCTCCATCACCCTCTCGAACACCTCGGCGAGTCCCTGCCTGATCAACGTCGGCACGGCGACCCAGCAGTTCGTCATCACGAGCGGAAGCGACACTTGGTGGCGGTCGACCGACTGCCAGTCGGAGTCGAGCGATCAGGTCGTGCAGTTGGCGGGCGGTCAGACGGTGTCGAGCGTCAACCCGCTGCAGTGGGATCGCACGCGGTCGTCGGTCGACACCTGCACGTCCTCACGGCCGCAAGCGTCGGCCGGTTTCTACCATCTCTCGGTGTCGATCGGCGGCATCCAGGCGGCCGACACCAAGATGTTCGAGCTGCGCTGACGCCGGGCCGACGTTTCCTCGTTTTTCTCGTAACTTCGAATCTGAGAGTTTTCTCACCTAGCTCACCCCCCACGTCCAGGTGGACGGGTCTACCCTGGGGACAGCTCTCGGAGCGAGCCACCGTCGCCCCCACGGCGGTTGTCGCGTCACCCCCCATGACCGGCAGCTTCGGCAGAACGCCCGACGAGTACAGGCCCTCTCGATTCTCCCAGCCCCCACTGTGGGGATCGAGAGGGCCCCTT
>CAUPYO010000303.1:0-3426 GCA_963515565.1 uncultured Microbacterium sp. | reverse complement strand
GATTCTGCCGGGCGTTCCGATACTCGACGCCGACGAGATCGTCCGCCGCAGCGAGGCGTAGCGGCGGTCGGGGTCGCGCGTCATCGCCGTGGCCAGCACCTGCTGGAGGGCATCGGGCACGTCGGCGCGCGCGATCGGCACGAAGGTCGCCCGCGCGATGCGACGGCGCATCAGTTCACGGGTGTTCTGGTCTTTCTCGCGACGCTCGAACGGACTGTGCCCGGCCAGCAGCGAGTAGACCGTCGCGCCGAGGCTCCACACTTCGCTGGCGATCGTGCCGCCGCTGTGTTCGGCGACCACCTCGGGCGCGCTCCACGGAATGGACATCGCCAGGACATCCGAGGCGGAGCTGCGCTGCAACGACGACGAGATGCCGAAATCGGCGAGCACCGCCGAGCCGAAGCTCGTGACGAGGATGTTGCTGGGCTTGATGTCGCGATGGATGAGGCCGGCGCGGTGGGCGGATTCGAGCGCCCCCGCCAGGCGCACAGCGACAGCCATCACCTCGTCGACCGGCATCCGCTCGATGCGATACCGCTGCGCGAGGGAGCCCGGGCAGTACTCCATGACGATGTAGGGGCGGCCGTCGGCGGAGATGCCCGCCTGGTAGACCGTGACGATGGCCGGATGCGCCGACAGGTGCGCGAGCACATCGGCCTCGGCGTTGAACATCCGCAGTAGATCCGGGTCGCGCTCGCCCGCGGGCAGAACCTTGACCGCGACGGCGCGACGCGGCATGTCCTGCTGATAGAGGAAGACATCGGCGAAACCGCCGGATCCCAGAGGACGCACGTAGTCGAGCCCCGGCAGCTGCGGCGGCGCAGACGGGAGCCTGCGCGTCATGGCACCCCTCAGTCATCTCGCGGACCCGTCCTCGAGACATCGAAGACCTGGCCATGCTAACAAAGGCACCCCCGCGACCCCCGCCGCCGGGCCGTCGTCGGCTCGAGGGATGCTGCTCAGAGCTCAGGCAACCCGGGATCGGCGTGGGGGTCGAACGGCGCATCGAGCGAACGCGTGAGCTCTTCGAGCATCGCGGCGATCTGCGGTTCGACGTACTGGGCGATCGCGGCCTGGATGCGAAGGCGATGGTGCAGCAGCACCGCGCACACCTCGCGGCCGATCATGTTGGCGTAGTCGTCGGCCAGGCTCACCTCCTGCCGAAGCGCCGCTTTCGCGGCATCGGTGAGCGGCGGCAGGGCCGGCACGTCGGCATCCGCCTGCTCGGCGAGACCCCCGACGGTGAACAGGAACGGAGCACCCGGAAGCGGCTCGGGGTCGAGTGGCAGGCCTTCGAACTCGGGGTCGAGGCCTTCCGCGGGACGGTAGCTGCGGGCACGATTGCGCGCGGCCTGCTGGTCGAGCTCGGTCTGCAGCATCGGGAGGTTCCGCGCGGTGTACTCGGCGACGGCGTGGTCGACGATGGTCTTGATGCGGGTCGACAAGCCGTGCTGAACACCGTGCGGAACGTCGGATCCCAAGCCCGCGGCCGACAGGATGGGCGAGCCGAAACAGCGGCGGCACGGAGCGACACGACCACGGTGGGTGGCGGGCTCCCACCGCGGCAACCACCGCAGCCAGGCGTCCACCGCCTGGCTGACCTGGGTCTCGATCGACCGCTCCACGGCTCCATTGTTGCGGTTCCGGGCCGATCGCGGCGGATTTGCGGGCATCCGCGGCGTGTGGGCGGTGCGGCATCCGGGCTCACGCGGCCGAAATCGGCTCGCGCGGCGCTTCTTTCGTGCACGGATGCCGCGTTCGACAGCGCGAGCCGCGGTCAGGAGTCGTCGCGCTCCCATGGCCAGCGCGGGCGCGACGCCTCCGTGCGAACGAGCGCGATGGCCACCCAGGCACAGGCCAGGGCAGCAGATGCCAGGACCACCGCGAACCACGATGTCGCGAAGGCACCGATCGCGGCGGCCGTGCGCGCGGCATCCGTGCCGGAGAACACCGCCCCCAGCAGCACCCCGAACAGATAGGCGAGAAAGGTCGCGACGGCGACGGTGGGTACCGCGACGTAGCGCGGCCGACGCGGTCGTACCGCCGCCCACGTCGTGAGTGCGAAGACGACGACGGCCAGAGCCGTGCCGCCCACCCCGGGCAACTGTCCCAGCCCCGACACCGGCAGCACATCCTGGCCCGTGAACAGGCTCAGCATGCCGAAGCCCGCGATCAGCAGCGCGAAAAAGCCGACGAGCGCGAATGCCGTGGCGACGGGCGGTGTGAGTCCGCCGCCACGCTCACCGGCGCCGGACATCAGCTCTGGTGCAGCCGAGGACCCGCCTCGAGCGTGCGCTCGTACTCGCGCTGGGCCTCGTCGTTGATCTCGGTGACGCGCTTGCCGCGGGCCGCGACCCAGGCGCCGAACCAGATCGTGAGTTCACGGCCGAGCACGAACGCGACGATTGCCAGCGGCGCGAGCAGCTGGTCGTGCACGAGATCGGCACCCTGGCGCGCCGTGAGGGTCCAGAACGGGGCCTGGAAGAGCTGCCCGAGCAGGTGACCGACGTAGGCGACGCCGCCGACGAGCAAGCCGAAGATCACCCAGTGGCCCCAGCGTCCGCGATTGATGATGGCACCCATCAGACAGACACCTATGAAGAAGACGACGACCGTAACCCACAGCCACCACGACTGCACGGCGGCCAGCGCCGCGGTGCAGACGTTGGCCCCGGTCACCTCACCCGAGAAGGCCTTGAGCGCGAGCGCCGCACCCAGGTACAGCACGCCGAAGACGACGGCGGCCAGCAGACCGATTGCGCCCGCGGCGCCGCGGTTGCCCCGCAAGCGCGGCGGTTCGGGAGCCTGGACGAAGATCGGCTGCGGAACAGGGGCAGGCGCGACGACCGGGACGACCGGTACCACCGGTTCGGCAACGGCGACGGTCTCCGCCTCCGAGCTCGAGTACGCGCCGGGCACATAGGCCTCGTCCACCGGGTCATCGGCGTAGGACGAGCCGTAGGCGGGCTCGGTGCGCGCGGCTGCGGCATCGGCGCGGGTCGATTCGGCGCGCGTGGGTGCGTCGATGTGCGCGGTCGCGGCATCCGCGGCGAGGGCATCGTTGGAGACGGGCTCGTCGACCGTGACCTCGCGAGAGGCGGCCTCGGCGTCTGCCAGGCCGGCGTGGGCGCTCGCGACGGCGTCGTCGACCGACGCGGTCTCGACCGGGGTCGGCTCCTCGATCGGGTCGCCGTACTTGGGGTCGCTCATGGCGTGTGCTCCTCACGCGGGGCGTGCGCCGCCGCAGAGCGAGCGTAACGCCCACCCTCCGCGGCGGCCGGGAGCCATGCCGACGTGTCTCGACGTGCGATGCCGATCCGCCGCCTATCGTGGCCCCATGACCGTTCGTCGACGCCTCGCTGCACTCGCGCTCTCGCTCGTCGCCGTGGCCACGCTGAGCGCCTGCGCCGGCGTCCCCGACGGCGG
>CAUPYO010000302.1:0-3429 GCA_963515565.1 uncultured Microbacterium sp. | reverse complement strand
GGAGATGTGTATATGTGACAGCACCAGATCGGCCGGCAGGTCCAGCCGATCCGCCGGAAAGCCCGCCGCGGCGAGACCGCGCAGTCGCTCGAGCAGCCGGCCGGTCGCGCCGGCGCGATCCTTCCACCAGCCGTCGGGCACCGACCCCACGACGTTCGCGGCATCCACGACGACGGCGGGCCGCACCTCCAGCAGCGAACGCAGCAGCGGCCATGACGCGGCGAACCCCGGGTGCAGCGGGTACGAGTCGACGTCGTCGACGGGCACCCACGCCAGCTCGCGGCTCTCCGGATCGCTGATGACCGCCTCGAACGGCTCGACGACATCCGCGACGACGGTCGCGTAGCTCCACACGCCCACGTCGTACAGGCTGATCAGCCGGGGGCGAACAGCGGATGCCGGCACTCCCGCCTCTTCCGCCGATTCTCGCAGCGCAGCCTCGCCCGCCGACTCATCATGGTGACGGGCGCCACCGGGCAGTCCCCAGGTATCACCGAAGTGGCTCCACGCCACACGATGCTGCAGCAGCACCCCGCGATCGGGGTCGACCGCGAGCAGCCCGGCCGCGCCGAAGCGACCCCAGTACTTCGTGCCGTCGTCCGCGACCACCCACGCATCGCCGGGGTCGCGCGGCCCCTCCGGGCGGCGCGGCTCTCCGGGAGCGGGAGGCACGATCGTCACCCGCCCAGCCTGTCACACCCCGACGCGGGAACGCTCCGTGAGGCGGAGTTTTGCACGGCGCATGACTCGCCGACACGCCCACATATGGGGACAGCGGCGCGCCGCACCCCCACATATTGTGGTCAGACCAAGCCCACCCCACCACATATCGAAGGCAGGCTCATCATGACCTCCCCCCGTTCCGTCTCCGTCGCCGAGACCATCGACGAGTACCTCGCACGCGCCGATTGGCGCGTCAACGCGAACGCGAATCAGGGGTACTCCCTGGGCGGGATGATCCTGAACGCTGCCGGAAAGCTCATCGCCAACTACTGGCTCGACGAGGTGTACTCGCCGGAGGCGGGCATCGCCCACCGCGAGGGCGACCTCCACATCCACGACCTCGACGTGTTCGCCGGCTACTGCGCCGGCTGGTCGCTGCGGATGGTGCTCGAACAGGGCTTCAACGGGGTTCCCGGAAAGATCGCGTCGGCTCCGCCCCGGCACTTCTCCAGCGCCCTCGGTCAGCTCGTCAACTTCCTCGGGACGCTGCAGAACGAGTGGGCGGGCGCCCAGGCGTTCAGCTCGTTCGACACCTACCTCGCGCCCTACGTGCGCCTCGACGCCCTGAGCTACGACGAGGTGCGCCAGGCGATGCAGGAGTTCATCTTCAACCTCAACGTGCCCTCGCGCTGGGGCACCCAGACCCCGTTCACCAACCTCACCTTCGACTGGGTCTGCCCCGACGACCTCGCCGACCAGCATCCCCTCGTCGGCGGCGAGGTACAGGCCTTCGCCTACGGCGACCTTGCCGAGGAGATGGCCGTCATCAACCGTGCCTTCATCGACGTGATGGCGGGCGGCGACCAAGACGGGCGCGCTTTCACCTTCCCGATCCCCACCTACAACATCACGAAGGACTTCGACTGGCACGGTCCCAACACCGATGCCCTCTTCGCGATGACCGCCAAGTACGGGCTGCCGTACTTCCAGAACTTCGTCAACTCCGATCTCGACCCGCACATGATCCGCTCGATGTGCTGCCGCCTGCAGCTCGACCTCACCGAGCTGCTCAAACGCGGCAACGGCCTGTTCGGCTCGGCCGAGCAGACCGGATCGATCGGTGTCGTGACCATCAACTGCGCACGCCTCGGGTTCGTGCACTCCGGCGACGAGGATGCCGTCATCGCACGCCTCGACGAGCTGCTCGAGATCGCCCGCGACAGCCTCGTCGCCAAACGCGCCGTCATCGGCCACCACCTGGAGGGCGGCCTGTTCCCGTACACGCAGCGCTACCTCGGCACCCTCGACAACCACTTCTCCACGATCGGCGTCAACGGTCTCAACGAGTACGTGCGCAACTTCACCCGCGACGCCGACGACATCACGACGTCCGCGGGGGCCGCACTCGCGACGCGCCTGCTCGATCACGTGCGCGAACGGATGGTCGAGTTCCAGGAGCAGACCGGCCACATGTTCAACCTCGAGGCGACGCCCGCCGAAGGCACGACCTACCGATTCGCGAAGGAAGACATCGCGCGGCTTCCCGGCATCCGTCACGCCGGCACCGCGCAGAACCCGTACTACACGAACTCGTCGCAGCTGCCGGTGGGGTACACGACCGACCCGTTCCTGGCGATGCAGATGCAGGAGCCGCTGCAGGCGAAGTACACCGGCGGCACCGTGCTGCACCTCTACATGGGCGAGGCGATGCCGTCAGCCGAAGCGTGCCGCGAGCTCGTCCGCCGCTCGCTCTCGCGCTTCCGCCTGCCCTACATCACCATCACGCCGACGTTCTCGATCTGCCCGGCCCACGGCTATCGCTCCGGCCACCACGACCAGTGCCCCGACTGCGGCACGGCGTGCGAAGTGTGGACGCGCGTCATGGGTTACTTCCGGCCGATCGCCAGTTTCAACGTGGGCAAGAAGGGAGAAGCTGAAGAGCGGGAGTACTTCTCCACAGCCCTTCCCGCCGAGGAGGCGACATGGTCCGCACCGCTGCAGCCTGTGAACTGAACATCGCCGGGATCACGGCGTTCTCCACCGTCGACTGGCCCGACATGATGACCGCCACGGTGTTCCTGCAGGGATGCCCGTGGAACTGCTTCTACTGCCACAACCCGGCTCTCATCGATCCACGGGCCGACGGCGCGGTGCCGTGGTCCGACGTGACGGACCTGCTGTGCGAGCGCATGGGCCTGCTCGACGGAGTCGTCTTCTCCGGCGGCGAGCCGACGATGCAGCGCGCACTGCTGCCCGCGATGCAGATGGTGCGGGCACTCGGCTTCCGGGTCGGGTTGCACACGGCGGGCGCGTACCCCGGGATGCTGGCGCATGCGCTGCCGTTCGTCGACTGGGTGGGCCTCGACATCAAGGCCTCCCGCGAGGACTACGCCGCGGTCACCGGCCGCGGTCCGAGCGGCGAGAACGCGTGGCGCTCGCTCGAACTCGTGCTCGGTAACCGGCTACTGCGCTCGGGCTCGGACCGCCCGCTCGATTTCGAGGTGCGCACGACCGTGCACCCGGCGGCGATCGATGACGAGGGGCTCCGCCAGCTCGGATGCCGCTTGGCCGATGCCGGAGTCGACAACTGGGCCGTGCAGCGGTTCCGCGAGACGGGCACGCGCCAGCCGCTCCCCCGCGTGAACGCGGCGGATGCCGAGTCGCCGCCGCTGCGGCTCGATGACCTGCCCACGGAGCGCTTCCGCTCGCTGGTCATCCGCTGACGGAGCGGCGTTTCGACTCGCGGCGCCACCGCTCGCTCCACGA
>CAUPYO010000301.1:0-3437 GCA_963515565.1 uncultured Microbacterium sp. | reverse complement strand
CGCGACGACCCCTCGGCCTGCAAGCGGGGCGAGCGGTGGGCGCGGGGCGCTCCCAGAGGCCGCGCGCCAGAGCCCGACCAGCACATGCGGAAGCGACGCGGTCAGCACGATCGCGTCGGCGCGGCGCGCGGCGGCGTTCAGGTCGTACACAGGCCGCATCCCGCGCTCCGCCGCGATGAGGGGCAGAGCTGCCTTCGCGCCGTGCAGAACATCCGGATGCCGGGGCGCCAGCGCGCTGACGACGTGCGCCGCGGTTGCGGCGATCTCGGGGTCGGCGAGCTGCCGCGCGAAGTCGGCACCGGCGTCGTCGTCGGGGAGATCTCCGTGCAGGAAGAGGTACCAGACGTCCTCCAGACTCGCGGTACGGGCGAGCGCGATCGCGGAGTGCTGACGGTAGTGGTAGTACCCCTCGCCACCGCGCACGTCGCCGATCGCGGTCTCGGTCACGACGACGTTGGCGAGACCGCGCGGAACGTCGATGAGTTTCTCGTCGAGACGATCAGCCTTCGCGGCCATGCGACACCTCCGGGCTCGGTTCGGACGAGAATCAGTGTGTGAGTTGATCACACCCTCGTCAACGTTGATCGGATCAAGATGAGCACCCCTCCGCGTCTCACCGCTGGCCAGGCGGCCGCCCGGCTCGACGTCAAGGTGGAGACCCTCTACGCCTATGTCTCGCGCGGCCTGATCTCGCGCCAGCGCGACGCCCGCGGCTCGTCGTTCGACGCGCTCGAGGTCGAGGCCTTCGCGGTGCGTCGACGGCGGAGCCAGCCGCCGCCGCAGACCGGGTCGCCCGGAAGGCCCCTGATGGTGCTGGACACCGACGTGGCGCTCCTCGAGGACGACGAGCTGTACTTCCGTGGCGTGCACGCGGCGCGGCTGGCGCGGGATCATCCCTTCGATGCGGTTGCGGCGTGGCTGTGGGAGGAGGCGGGGGTGGCACTCGACGACACGCGGCGCCTGGCCGCTCCGGTGGATTTCGTCCGGAGCTCCCGAAGGATTCTCGGGGCGCTGCCGCACACCGCGCCGCTGCTTGACCGCCTGGTCGTCGCCGTGCGCGCCTTCGCGATCGCCGACCCTCTTCGCGACGGGATCGGACGGGACGCCCTCGCGCGCGTGGGCGAGATCCTGCTCGCGGGAATCCCCGACGCGCTCGGAGGCCATCCGATCGACACGGAGCCGGTCGACGCGACGCCGGAGCTGACGGTGCCCGCCCGCGTGTGGCGGACACTGACCGGAGCCGTACCGAGCGCCGTCGAGCTCTCGGCGATCAACGCCGCGATGGTGCTCTCGATCGATCACGATCTCGCGGCATCCACCTTCGCCGGGCGCATCGCCGCCTCGGCCCGCGCGTCGCCCTACGCGGTGGTGACGGCAGCGCTCGGCGCCTTCGACTCACCTCTGCACGGCACCGCCAGCACCGCCGCTGCGAAACTCATCGCCGCCGTCCGCGACGGCGAGTCGGCCGACGTGGCGATCAGGGCAGTGCTGCGAGGGTCGGGCCGAGGTGTTCCCGGATTCGGTCAGCAGATGTATCGCACGATCGATGCTCGGGCCGCGGCCCTGCTTCCGCTCGTCAGAGTTCTCGATGTCCGCACGGCGGATGCCGTCGCGGCGCTGACCGAGACGATGATCCCCACCGGGTTGCGCCCGAATGTCGACCTGGCGCTCGGGGCGTTGGCGGTGGCCGCCGGGATGCCGGTCGACGCCGGTGCGCTCATCTTCGCCGTTGCGCGCACCGCGGGGTGGATCGCTCACGCGATCGCAGAGGAGGCGGAGCCACCGCTGCGTCTGCGCCCTCGCGGCCGATACGTCGGCCCCCTGTGACGGCAGTGGGACGGGGCCCGATAAAGGCGCTCCCGCGGCGCTCAGCACTCCCAGGCGCGCCGTGACAGTGCGGTGACAGCGCCGTCCCACCCGCGGCAGGAGGGCGACAGCGACCCCGGCGCACAGTGGATGCCATGACCACTTCCTTCTCCTCAACGCCCACCCTCGCGGTGCACGCCGAAGGCCTCGTCAAGGTCTTCGGCGACAACAGGGCCGTGGACGGCGTCGACCTCTCGGTCGAGGCCGGCACGGTCTACGGCGTGCTCGGACCCAACGGCGCCGGCAAGACCACCACCATCAACATGCTCGCCACGCTCCTTCGCCCCGACGGCGGACGGGCTGAGATCTTCGGCCACGACGTCGTCCGCGAACCCAACGTCATCCGTCAGCTGATCGGCGTGACGGGCCAGTTCGCCTCGGTCGATGAGACCCTCTCGGCCACCGAGAACCTCGTGATCTTCGGCCGTCTGCTGGGTCTTTCCCGCGTCGACGCGAAGCGCAAGGCGGTCGACCTGCTCGAGCGCTTCGCGCTGACGGATGCCGCGCGCCGGCCCCTGAAGAAGTTCTCCGGCGGCATGCGCCGGCGCCTCGATCTGGCGGCGTCGCTCATCGCGCAGCCGCCGCTCATCTTCCTCGACGAGCCGACCACGGGGCTGGACCCGCGCACGCGCGGCCAGATGTGGGACACGATCCGCGAGCTGGTCGCGAGCGGTTCGACCGTCGTGCTGACGACCCAGTACCTCGACGAGGCCGACCAACTTGCCGACCGCATCGCCGTGATCGATCACGGCCGCGTGGTCGCCGAGGGCACCGCCGATGACCTGAAGGCGTCGGTCGGAACGTCATCGCTCATCCTGCGACTGGCCGACCCGGCGGATGCCGACGACGCGCTGCGGGCGATCTCCCAGGTGCTCGGCGTGCACGGCGCTCTCTCTCCCGAAGCCTCGCGCGTCACCGCGCCCATGACCGATGCCGATCGTGTCGCCGACCTCCTCATCACCTTCCGCGAGGCCGGCATCCACCTCACGGAGATGAGTGTGCAAAAGCCCACGCTCGACGAGGTGTTCCTGACCATCACGGGTCGACCGGCCGATGCCGACGACACCGACTCCGCGTCTATCGACGCCCACCCCGCCACCGCTCCCATCACGGAGGTCCGCGCATGAGCGCCATCGCCCTGACACCGAAAACTCTGACACCCATCACCCCGGCATCCGAACGGCGGCTCTCGGGCCGCACGAGCTTCAGCCAGACGGTGCAGAACACGCTCACGATGGCCTACCGCGGCCTCGTGAAGATCCGCCGCACGCCCGAACAGCTCGTCGACGTGACGGTGCAGCCGATCATCTTCACGCTGATGTTCGCCTACATCTTCGGCGGCGCCATCGCCGGCAACGTGGAGAGCTACCTGCCTGCGCTGATTCCCGGCATCCTCGTGCAGACCGTCATCACGACGTCGGTCGTCACCGGCACGCAATTGCGTGAAGACATGGACAAGGGGGTGTTCGACCGGTTCCGTTCGTTGCCGATCGCACGCATCGCGCCGCTCTCGGGGGCGCTGCTCGCCGACACGCTGCGCTACGCGATCGCGACGAGCATCACCTTCGTCG
>CAUPYO010000300.1:0-3450 GCA_963515565.1 uncultured Microbacterium sp. | reverse complement strand
GCGCTGCGGCGCGCGCTCGACGACCATCTGCCGGGCGCCACCCGCATCGTCGTCGCTCAGCGGGTGTCGACCATTCAGCACGCCGACCAGATCGTGGTGCTCGACCATGGGCGGATGGTCGGCATCGGCACGCACGACGAGCTTCTCGCCACCTGCGAGACCTACCGCGAGATCGTCGAATCTCAGCTCGCGGCGCAGGAGGCGTCATGAGCGGGCCCGGACCGCGGGGGCCGCGTGGCGGACCCATGGGCGGTGGCGCACCCGTGCAGAAGGCGCAGAACTTCGGCGTGAGCGCACGCCGTCTGCTCGGCACACTGCGCATGGACACCGCCAAGCTGGTCGTCGTCCTCCTGCTGGGGGTGCTGTCGGTCGGGCTGTCGGTGCTGGGGCCCAAGATCCTCGGCGACGGCACGAACGTGGTCTTTGCCGGCTTCGTCTCGATGCAGGTCCCCGCGGGAGCGACCAAGCAGCAGGTCGTCGACCAGCTCGTGGCCAGCGGCAACCAGCAGCAGGCCGACATGCTCTCGGCGATGGACTTCACCCCCGGCGCCGGGATCGACTTCGGCCACCTCGGCATGATCCTGCTCGCCGTCCTCGCGATCTACGTGTTCGCGTCGGTCTTCAACTGGCTGCAGGCGCGCCTGCTCAACGGCATCGTGCAGCGCGCGATGCACCGCCTGCGGGTGCGCGTCGAGGAGAAGATCCACCAGCTGCCGTTGTCGTACTTCGACACCGTGCAGCGCGGTGAACTTCTCAGTCGCGTCACGAACGACGTGGACAACATCGGCCAGACGATGCAGCAGACGCTGTCGCAAGTGATCATGTCGCTGCTGACGGTCGTCGGCGTGCTGGCGATGATGTTCATCATCTCGCCGCTGCTCGCGGTGATCGCCCTCGTGACCATCCCGCTCACCGTGCTGGTCACGGTGCTCGTCGCCCGGCGCTCGCAGAAACTCTTCGTCGCCCAATGGAAGGCGACCGGCATCCTGAACGCACGCGTCGAGGAGACCTTCTCAGGGCACGCCGTCGTCAAGGTGTTCGGCCACCAGCGTGCTGTGGAGCACGACTTCGCCGCCGAGAACGACGAGGTGTATCGCGCCAGTTTCGGTGCGCAGTTCCTGTCGGGCGTGATCATGCCCGCGATGATGTTCATCGGCAACCTCGTCTACGTCGGCATCGCCGTCGTCGGCGGACTCCAGGTCGCCGCGGGGCTCTTGTCGATCGGCGACGTGCAGGCGTTCATCCAGTACTCGCGCCAGTTCACTCAACCGCTGAGCCAACTCGGCTCGATGGCCAACCTGTTGCAGTCCGGCGTCGCCAGTGCCGAGCGCGTGTTCGAGCTGCTCGACGAGCCGGAGCAGGAGTCCGATCCCGCCCACGCCGACACGGCGCCGGCAGAGGCGTCACACCTGGCGTTCGAGGGCGTCTCGTTCCGCTACGTGGTCGACAAGCCGCTGATCGACGATCTGACGCTGCAGGCGCAGCCCGGAAGCACGGTCGCCATCGTCGGTCCGACGGGCGCGGGCAAGACCACCCTCGTCAACCTCATCATGCGTTTCTACGACGCGGATGCCGGCACCATCACCCTCGATGGCGTCGACACGCGGCGGATGAGCCGCGACGACCTGCGTGCCCGCACGGGAATGGTGCTGCAGGACACGTGGCTGTTCTCGGGCACGATCCGGGAGAACATCGCCTACGGTCGCCCGGATGCGTCGGAAGAGGAGATCGTCGCGGCGGCGACGGCGGCATACGTCGACAGGTTCGTGCACGCGCTGCCCGACGGCTACGACACCGTGCTGGACGATGAGGCGACGAATCTGTCGGTGGGGGAGCGCCAGCTCATCACGATCGCCCGCGCGTTCCTCGCCGATCCGCGCATCCTGATCCTCGACGAGGCGACCAGCTCGGTCGACACCCGCACCGAACTGCTCATCCAGCGCGCCATGTCGCGCCTGCGCACCGATCGCACCGCCTTCGTGATCGCCCACAGGCTGTCGACGATCCGCGATGCCGACCTGATCCTGGTGATGGAAAACGGACAGATCGTCGAGCAGGGCGCCCACGATGAACTGCTCGCCGCGCGCGGCGCGTATCGGCGGCTCTACGACGCCCAGTTCGAAGCCCCGGCCGACGCCGACGAGGAGGCGCCGCGTCCGCCAGGTGCGCAGCCGGTCGGCGGGGTGCGCAGCTGAGGCGTCCACTAGAGTAGGACCGTGCCCGAAGCCGCGACCCACTCGCGCACCATCCCGCTCGAGGACGGTGCGCTAGAACTCCAGTGGTCGGAACTGACCCATCGTGGCCGTCGTCGCGACGCGAATCAGGACGCCGTGTTGGCCCAGTACCCGCTGTTCGTCGTCGCCGACGGCATGGGCGGTCACATCGGCGGCGAGATCGCCAGCACCAGCACGGTCGCCCGACTGGAGACGATCGCCAGCAAGGGCGATGTCACCCCGAAGAGCATCGAGAAGGCGTTGTCGCGCGCTGTGGCCGACATCGCCTCTCACCCTGAGGCGACCGACGACGGTACGGGCACGACGGTCACCGGGGTCTATCTAGACACCTCGACGCCCGAGCCCACCTGGGTCACGCTCAACATCGGCGACTCGCGCGTTTACCTCTTCCGTGATGGCGGCCTCGCCCAAGTGACGACCGATCACTCCGTCGTGCAGGAGCTCATCGCCGCCGGTCGACTCAGCCCCGAAGAGGCCGAGAACCACCCGTACGGCAACGTCATCACCCGCGCGGTGGGCCCCTCCGACGGCGTCGCCCCGGACTACGTGCGGCTCGAGGTGATCGACGGCGACCGCTTCGTGATCTGCAGTGACGGTCTGACGAAGGAACTCACCGACTACGGCATCCTGCATTTCCTGCTGCAGCACGACGACCCGTCCGCGGCCGCCGACGACATGCTCGAAGCCGCGCTGGAAAACGGCGGCCGCGACAACATCTCGATCATCGTGCTCGACGTGCATCGCACCGGTTCCTCCCCAGCGCTGGACTGATCCGCTCCCTCCACCTATCGACGTTCTCGTCGCCATGCGGCGGACGCCTCCGGGTTGACTGGCTCGCATGAGCGAGGACGACACCGGCGAACCGCTGCGCTTTCCGCCTGTGCCAGCGGCGCCGGCACGCGCGCCGCTGCCGCTGCTCACCGCGATCGTGCCGGTGATCGGCGCGGTCCTGATGTGGCGTCTGACCGGTTCCCCGTACGCACTGTGGTTCGCCGCTCTCGGGCCCCTCGTGGCCGCGGCGTCCTTCATCGATGGTCTGCGCAGCTCGCGCCGCGCTCGCCGCACCGCCGGGCGCGAGATCGCCCGCGTGCTGTCGCGGCTCGACCGCGAGGTCAAACGCCGCCACGACGACGAACGCGAGCAGGTGTGGCGTCGCACGCCGGATGTCGCGACCCTCTGCGCGGACGCCGCGGAGATCTGGCGAGCGGTGCCCGAT
>CAUPYO010000299.1:0-3466 GCA_963515565.1 uncultured Microbacterium sp. | reverse complement strand
ACGCAGAGCCCGCCGCCGGAGCGCCGGCACCCGCAGAGCCCGCCACCGGAGCGCCGGCACCCGCGGCGGCAGGGCCTCACGTCGCGGCGTTCACGCCTCCGCAGCAACTCGGTGTCCCGGCACCGTACGGCGCCCATCCCCCGCAGCCGCTTCCCGTACACGGACAGGCTCCGGTGCCGCCGCGAAAGAAGCTCCCCACCGGGGCGCTCGTCGGCATCATCGCCGGCGGAGTTGTGCTGCTGCTGGCGATCGTCCTGGGCGCGGTGTTCGCGGTCCGCGGGGTGACGACAGCCAGCGCTGCGCCCGAGAACGTCGTGTCCGACTATCTGAAAGCGGTCGCCGCCGGCGACAGCGAGGCGGCGCTCGCGATGCTCGACTCGAAGCCGCGTCAGGGCGCGCTCCTGTCGGATGACGCGCTCGCCGCCGCTTCCGCACAGGGGGCGATCGAGAACATCGTGGTGTCGGCGCCCAAGGGCAGCGACAAGGGATACTCGATCCCCGTCCGCGCCGACTACACGATCGGCGGAAAGCCCGTGAGTGGCCAGTTCGACGTTGTCGATTACGAGGATGACGGCACATGGAAGCTGGCGCACGGCACGGTCGACATCTACCTCGGCAGCAGCTTCCGCGGCCTCGACGCGAAGGTCAACGGCGTGCCGGTCGACAGCGACTCGATCACCGTGTTCCCGGGGACGGTCACCGTCGCGATCGACAACCCCAACTACACCATGTCGGGAACGACGACCCTCCTCGCGGCGGACCCGAATGACTTCTCGCTGAGGTTCGACACCACCGTCGAGCTCAGCGATGCGGGAACGAGCCTGTTCCAGACCGCCGTCCGCAGCGCCGTCGATACGTGCATCGCGTCGAAGAACCTCACCGCGGGATGCGGCATCGACATTCCGGAGACCCTGAGCGACGGCACGAAGATCATCGACGGGACCATCACCCGCACGCTCCGCGCCGAGACGCAGGCGAAGCTCGCGAGCCTGAAGCCCGAAGCAATGTACGGCGATCCGGGTCAGGTGCGCACGCCGTTTCTGGGTGGCGTCGAGGTCATCGCGGACTGCGACGTCAACGGCCAGCGCCGCACCGGCTGCTCGTTCCTCTTCCTCCCGTCACTCGGGTCGGCACTGGTCGATCTGACGGTCACGCCGCCCGTCGTACGCTGGGACTGAGCGACGGGTCCGGCCTCAGCGGCGGCGCAGCAGCGAGATCGACATGGCGTCGGTGCCGTGCCGGTGGGGCCACAGTTGCGCGCGGCCGGATCCGTCGGCAGGCACTGCAAGGTCGATCGGGCTGCCCGAGATCGCTGCCACCACGGCGCGCGTGTCGAGTTCTTCGATCGCGTCACCGAACGTGTGCCGCGCGTCGGCGACGATCGCTACCGTCTCGGCCAGGTGCGGTGAACAAGTGACGTACGCGACGACGCCGCCCGGCCGCAGGGCCTCGATCGCCGCGGCCAGCAGCTCGGATTGCAGGGCAGCCAGTTCGGGCACATCCGCCGGCTGCTTGCGCCAGCGCGCCTCCGGGCGACGGCGCAGAGCACCGAGTCCGGTGCAGGGAGCGTCGACCAAGATGCGGTCGTAGCGGCCGCGGCCGGCGCGCGTGCGCCCGTCCTCCTCCGATACCGGAACATCCAGAGGCACCGCCGCGACCGAGTCGCGGACGAGTCCCGCCCGGGCAGGCGAAAGCTCATTTGCCTCGACGATCGCGCCGTAGGCAAGGGCCTCGGCTGCCAGCACGGCCGTCTTGCCTCCCGGCGCCGCGCACAGATCGAGCCAGCGCTCGCCGGGTTGTACCGGCAGCGCGCGGGTCAGGGCGAGCGCGGCGAGCTGGGACCCCTCGTCCTGAACGCGCACCCGCCCCCCGGAAGCCGCAACCAGCGCCCCCGGATCGCCGCCCGGCGAGCGGAACCCGAACGGCGAGAAGCGTGTGGGCACAGCATCCGCCGGACGCTCGACGAGCCCCGGAAGCGCCGCCAGAGTGACGGTCGGAGCCGCGTTGTCGGCGGCCAGCAACGCCTCCAGCTCGTCCGCCCGCCCCTCGGCGGCCAGAGCCCGGCGGAACGCACGGATCACCCACACGGGGTGCGAGAAGCGGACGGCGAGACGTTCATCGTCGGAACGGGCAGAGGCCGCGAGGCGCTCGTCCCATTCGTCGGGCGTGCGTTCGCTCACCCGCCGCAGCACCGCGTTGGCGAACCCCGCCGCGCTCTTGCCCGCGGACTGGCGTACTTGACGGACGGTTTCGTTCACGGCGGCGTGCGAGGGCGTTCGCATTGCGAGCAGCTGATGCACGCCCAGCCGCAGCGCGTCCAGCACGGCCGGATCGATGTCGGTGATCGGGCGACCTGCGGCATCCGCAATGGTCGCGTCGTAGGTACCCTCCCGACGCAGTGTGCCGTAGGTCAGCTCGGTGGCGAGTCCGGCATCCGGCCCGGCGAGTCCCGCCCGCGCGATCGCGCGCGGCAGCAGGAGATTGGCGTACGCATCCGATTCGTGCACGGCGCGCAACACGTCGTACGCGACCCAGCGGGGTGAGCCGCTCACGAGGCCACCTCCGTGGCATTCGGCAGGTCGACGCGAGGATCGTCGACGCGCACCCCGTGCCACCAGTCTCCGGCCGCCATCCCACCCTTACCCGCGGGCTGCACGGTCTTCAGGACGAGGGTGGTGCCCTCCCCCGCCCCCAGCAGGACATCGCGGCCGGCGACCGTCAGAGTGCCGGGTTCGAGGCCGACGTCGGGTCCGCGGTGTGCGGCAAGGATCTTCAGGCGGGTGCCG
Source organism: uncultured Microbacterium sp. (assembly GCA_963515565.1). Taxonomy (GTDB): domain Bacteria; phylum Actinomycetota; class Actinomycetes; order Actinomycetales; family Microbacteriaceae; genus Microbacterium. Next base: position 680 of record CAUPYO010000299.1, on the reverse strand, counting down.
CCGAACGTGACGTGCGCGCCGGGTTCGGGTGTCGTTCCCCGCAAGCGGTCGAGCACGGTGGCGGCGGATGCCGTGAGGTCGCGCGCGCCGTCGGCGATCGACAGTTTCGGAGCGAATGTCGGCGTGCCGACCTGCGGCTGGGCGCGCGCGGTGCCGTCCGCGATCTGGTCGATCACCCGTGCGAGCAGGTGGGCGCCGGCCTCCGCCAGATCGGCCAGGACCTCGCCCGCAGTCGCGCCTCGCGGCACGTCGTAGCTGACCTCGCCGAAGACGTCGCCGGCGTCGAGGGCGGCGACGAGCTGGAAGACGCTCGCACCCGTCGTGCGCTCTCCGGCGATGAGAGCGTGTTGCACCGGCGCGGCGCCGCGCCAGCGCGGCAGCCGCGAGAAATGCAGGTTGATCCAGCCGTGCCGCGGCGTGGACAACAGCGGTTCGCGCACGAGGCCGCCGTAGGCGACGATCACTCCCCGGTCAGGCGCAAGTTCCGCCACCGCAGACGTCGCCTGCGCGTCGAGGCGATCGGCTTTGACAATGGGCACCCCCAGCTCCGACGCCGCGGCGGCGACCGGCGAGGGCGTCAGCACGCGTTTGCGGCCGATCAGCGCATCGCCGCGGGTCACCACGCCGACGAGATCGTGAGCGGATGCCGCCACCGCGCGGAGGGAGGGGACGGCGGGCGC
>CAUPYO010000298.1:0-3472 GCA_963515565.1 uncultured Microbacterium sp. | reverse complement strand
CTCTCTCGTGCGCCACACGTTCGAGGCCCTCGCGTTCAACGCCGGGCTGACGGTGCACATCACCGTGCTCGGCGGACGCGACCCCCACCACATCGCCGAAGCCGAGTACAAGGCCTTCGCGCGTGCCTTCCGCCAGGCGAAAGCACCGGATCCTCTCGTGCACGGCATTCCCAGTACCAAGGGAGCCCTGTGACCGAGGGCGGCGAGGACACCGGCGGCGCCCCCCTCGTCGCCGTTCTCGACTATGGGTCGGGCAATGTGCACTCGGCGGTCAAGGCTCTTGTCGCCGCCGGCGCCGATGCGCGGCTCACGTCCGATCGCGGGCTCATCCAGGATGCCGCGGGTCTCGTCGTGCCCGGCGTGGGCGCCTTCCGTGCCGTGATGGACGCGCTGCGCGCGACGCGGGGCGATGAGATCATCGAACGGCGATTGGCTGGCGGTCTTCCCGTGCTCGGAATCTGTGTGGGGATGCAGGTGATGTTCGAGCACGGCCTCGAGCGCGGCGAGGAGACCGAAGGCCTCGGTGAATGGCCCGGCGCCGTCACGGAGCTCGACGCCCCGGTGCTGCCGCACATGGGCTGGAACACGGTGCGCGCGGGCGAGGGATCGACGCTCTTTCGTGGAATCGAAGACGAGCGCTTCTACTTCGTCCACTCCTACGCGGCCCAGCACTGGTCGCTCGAGGTCACGCGCCCCTTCCGTGAGCCGGCGGTCACCTGGTGCGACTACGGAACGCCCTTCCTCGCCGCCGTCGAGAACGGTCCGCTCTCCGCGACCCAGTTCCACCCCGAGAAGAGCGGCGGGGCCGGCATTCGCCTCCTCGGCAACTGGATCTCGGCCCTCCCACGGGCCCGGTAGTCTCTCTGCTTGTGTGTCCCGTGTCCGCATCGCGCGGTCACCGAAACCCTCACTGGAGCCATGAACGATTTCGCGTCGACCCCCGAACTGATCCTGCTGCCCGCTGTGGACGTGGCCGACGGCAAGGCGGTGCGTCTCACTCAGGGTGAGGCGGGAACCGAGACCAGCTACGGAGACCCGGTCGAGGCGGCCCTGACGTGGGCGCGTGACGGGGCGCAGTGGGTGCACCTCGTCGACCTCGACGCCGCCTTCGGACGCGGCAACAACTCCGCCGTGCTCCGCAAGGTCATCAAGCAGCTCAAGGGCGTGCAGGTGGAGCTGTCCGGAGGCATCCGCGATGACGCGACGCTCGAGGCGGCTCTCGAGTCCGGCGCGGCGCGCATCAACCTCGGCACAGCTGCGCTGGAGAATCCGGAGTGGGCCGCCGACGTGATCGGCCGCTACGGCGACGCGATCGCCGTCGGTCTCGATGTGCGCGGCACGACGCTCGCCGCCCGCGGCTGGACCCGCGACGGCGGCGACCTCTGGCAGGTGCTCGCCCGCCTCGAGGATGCCGGGTGCAGCCGCTACGTGGTGACCGACGTCACCAAGGACGGCACGCTCAAGGGCCCGAACCTCGAGCTCTTGCGGGAGGTCACGGCGCGGACGGTCAAGCCCGTCGTCGCCTCGGGCGGAATCTCCAACCTCGATGACATCGCGGCGCTGCGCGAACTCGTTCCCCTGGGTGTCGAGGGCGCCATCGTCGGCAAGGCTCTCTACGCCGGCGCCTTCACCCTCGCCGAGGCGCTGGATGTCGCCGCAGGCTGATGCGGCCGCGGGCGGTGCCGATTCCGCGGGTGTGCCCTGGAGCGGGCGGGCGTTCGAACCCAATCCGCACTCCGGTGACGACGGCTCGGCCGACCCGGCGCTGCTCGCCGCGCTGACGGCGTTTCGGGAGGGCGCCGGCAACGCCGGTGCAATCGTCGACGCCTACCGTTCGGCGCGACTGCTCATCCCCCTCGTCGCCGAAGCCGGCGACGTGGGAATCGCTCCCTCCGGGCATACGGTCGACAGGACCCAGGAGCTGTCGATCGTCACCGTGGCTGCACCCGACGGCCGCCCGGTGCTGCCGGTCTTCACGTCGGTGGCGACGATGGCCGCGTGGGACCCGGCAGCGCGCCCGGTGCCGGCCGACGGCATCCGCACGGCGCTGTCGGCTGCGGCCGACGACACCGACCTGATCGTGATCGATCCGGCATCCGCAACGGAGTTCGTGCTGCGCCGCCCGGCCGTCTGGGCCATCGGACAGGGCCACGCCTGGGAACCGGCGCACACCTCGCCCGAGGTCTTCGCGGGACTGCAGGAGTCGATCGGAGCCGAACTCGGCGTGCTGGATCTGTCCGTCGCGAACGGCGACCCCGATGCCCGCCTGCGCGGGCCGGAGCTGATCGTGCGGCTGCACCTCGTCGACGGACTGGATCAGGCCGAACTCGACGCCATCCTGCAGCGCCTCGCGGCGCGGTGGGCGAAGGACGATCGCATCGCCGTGCTGGTCGATTCGCTGACCGTCAAGCTCGTCCGCGGCTGATCCGCCCGAGCTGCGCCCGGTCCGCGGCTGCGCTCGTCGCAGCCGGCCGCGCCGGGCTCAGGTGACGGGGCCGGTCCACTTCTCTCCCGGGCCCTTGCCGATGGGATCGGCGATGACGGATGCCTCGCGGAACGCGAGCTGCAGCGAGCGCAGGCCGTCGCGCAGCGAGCGGGCGTGCATGTCGCTGATCTCGGGCGCTCCGGCGGTGATGAGCCCGGCGAGGGCGTTGATCAGCTTTCGCGCCTCGTCGAGGTCGAGCTGCTCGTCAGGATCGTCCGCCAGCCCCGTCTTCACAGCGGCGGCGCTCATGAGGTGGACAGCGGCAGTGGTGATGACCTCCACGGCAGGAACGTCGGCGATGTCACGACTGGCAGCCGCGGCGGCGCGCTCCCGTTGCTCCCATCGGGCGAGCCGTTCGGCTTCGGAGGGGTCGGGGGAGGAGGGAATCGTGTCCACGTGCTGCTCTCTGCTAGACTGTGCGGGCGCCGGAGTGTTCTACTCCGGATCGAAAGAGGATCACATCCCACCCGCGCTTGCCGCTCCAGGCTACCGGGTCACGCACTCCGCCCCGTCCGACGGGGTAGCCCCCGGTGGATTCCGCTGGGGTGAGGGTGCAGAAACGAAGCCGACGTCCGCGTCGTGCGGGGTGGTTGTGATGATCTTCCGCCCGAGACACACCCCTGTGTCCGGTGGCACCCACCCGTACGACTAAGGAGTTCCGCATCAGCGATCCCCGCACCAATGACCGCATCCGCGTTCCCGAGGTCCGCCTCGTTGGACCCGCGGGTGAGCAGGTCGGCGTCGTCCGCATCGAGGTCGCGCTGCGCCTCGCTCAGGAAGCAGATCTCGACCTGGTCGAGGTCGCTCCCAACTCGAAGCCGCCTGTGGTCAAGATCATGGACTACGGCAAGTTCAAGTACGAGGCCGCGCAGAAGGCCAAGGAAACGCGCCGCAACCAGGCCAACACGGTCCTCAAGGAGGTCCGTTTCCGCTTGAAGATCGAGGCGCACGACTACACGACCAAGCTCAAGCGCGCCGAGGGCTTCC
>CAUPYO010000297.1:0-3553 GCA_963515565.1 uncultured Microbacterium sp. | reverse complement strand
CGGCAAGTACCACCCCACCGAGGAGCCCTCGTTCATCGAGGTCGACTCCGAGCGCGCTCAGTACTGGCTCTCCGTCGGCGCCCAGCCGACCGAGCAGGTCACGGCGCTGCTGAAGCTCACGGGTGACTGGGGCCGCTTCAAGGGCGACAAGAACGCCGTGTCGACGGTGAAGACGGCGGCGACCAAGGAAGAGTTCCAGGTCGACGCCGCTAAGAAGTCCGTCGTCAAGCCGAAGGCGGAGAAGAAGGCTGAAGAGCCCGCCGCCGAGGTCGCCGAGGTCGAGGCTCCGGCCGAGGCCGAGCAGACCGACGCCGAGTAAGTCCGTTGCTCTCCGCCGCGCTCGAGCACATCGTCAAGGGGATCGTCGATCACCCCGACGATGTCAGCATCCGTTCCTCTTCGTCGCCTCGTGGCGACATCCTCGAGGTGCGCGTGCACCCCGATGACCGAGGTCGGGTGATCGGGCGCGGCGGGCGCACGGCCAAGGCTCTGCGCACCCTCGTGTCGGCTCTCGCCGACGGTGCGCGTGTCCGTGTCGACGTCGCGGACGACTGACATGGCCACTGCAGGACCCGCGCGCACGCAGTTGCGCGTCGGGCGGCTCGTCAAGGCCCATGGCCTCAAGGGCGCCCTCAAACTCGAGCTCTACACCGACGATCCGGATGGACGCTTCGTTCCCGGTGCCGTCTTCACGCTGCAGGTTCCGGAGTCGTCGCCGTGGCACGGCAAGACGCTCACGGTTCGAGAGTTCCGGTGGATGAACTCGCATCCTGTTGCCTTCTTCGAAGAAGTCGGCGACCGTGACGCCGCCGAGAGCATCGTGCGAGCGATCCTCTGGATCGACCAGGACGATAGTGCTTCAACGGAAGACGACGCCTGGTACGACCACCAACTCGTCGGACTGACGGTCCTGCGGGGCGGCGCAGACGTCGGGCGCGTCATCCGCGTCGATCATCTTCCCGCGCAGGACCTTCTGGTCGTGCGTCCCACCGACTCCGAGGGCGAGATACTGGTGCCCTTCGTCGCCGCGATCGTCCCCGATGTCGACATCTCCGCCGGAACCGTGACGGTGACGCCTCCCGCAGGTCTCTTCGAAGAGCTGCCGAGCGACGACAGCGATGATGCCGAAGCCTCCGATGCTCCGGATGCCGAGGCCGTCGCCTCCGAGGACTGACGTGCGCATCGACGTCGTCACAATCTTCCCCTCGTTCTTCGACGTCCTGGAAGTGTCGTTGCTGGGCCGCGCGCGGGGGGCGGGGATCCTGGATGTCCGCGTGCACGACTTGCGCGACTTCACCCACGACCGTCATCGCACCGTGGACGACACTCCCTACGGCGGGGGCGCGGGCATGGTGATGAAACCGGAACCGTGGGGCGAAGCGCTCGACGCCATCGCTTCCGAAGCCGCTGGACCCATCCACGTCGTCTTCCCGTCGCCTGCGGGCAGGGTGTTCACGCAGTCGACAGCCCGGTCATGGGCCGAGTCCAGCGAGCATCTCGTCTTCGGCTGCGGACGCTACGAAGGCATCGACGAACGTGTCTTCGACTATGCCGCGACTTTGGGCACCGTGAGTCTGACGAGCCTGGGTGACTACGTCCTCAACGGAGGAGAGGTCGCCGCGATGGCGATGATCGAAGCCGTCGGGCGACTCGTGCCGGGCGTCGTCGGCAATCCGGAGAGTCTCGTGGAGGAGTCTCACGAAGACGGCTTGCTCGAGTATCCGTCGTACACGAAGCCGGCCGCGTGGCGTGGCTACGACGTCCCCGAGGTGCTTCTGAGCGGACACCACGGGCGCGTTGCCGCCTGGCGTCATGACCAGCAGGTCGAGCGCACCCGCACGCGACGCCCCGACCTGCTAGCCGACTGAGTCGGTCCGGCGGTCAGTCCACGCCGAGGAAGCTGCGGTCCGTGAGGATGATGGGACCGTCGTCGGTGATCGCGACGGTGTGCTCGGCGTGAGCGCCTCGCGAGCCGTCGGCGCTGCGGAGAGTCCACCCGTCAGGGTCGGTGATCAGTTCATCGGTGGTGCGCAGGAACCACGGCTCCAGCGCCACCACCAGACCGGGGCGCAGCGGATAGCCGCGGCCGGGCTTGCCGTCGTTGGGAACGTGCGGATCGCCGTGCATCTCGCGCCCGACTCCGTGCCCGCCGAAGTCCGTGTTGATCTCGTACCCATCGGCGTGGGCGACCTCGGCGATGGCATGCGAGATATCGCCGATGCGATTGCCCACGGTCGCGGCGGCGATCGCGGCGGCCAGGGCGCGCTCGGTCGTGTCGATCAACGCCAGGTCTTCGTCGCGCGGTGTGCCGACGACGAAGGAGACGGCCGAGTCGGCCACCCACCCGTCAACCGCGACGGCGAAGTCGAGCGTCACCAGATCGCCGTCCCGAAGGGCGTAGTCGTGAGGAAGGCCATGCAGAACGGCGTCGTTGACCGAGGTGCAGATCACCTTGCCGAACGGACTGGCACCGAACGAAGGGTGGTAGTCGATGTAGCACGACTGCGCTCCTTCGCGCCGGATGAGCTCGTGCGCGCGGCGGTCGATCGCCAGCAGATTCGTCCCGACCTTCGTCTCGTCGCGGAGCGTCGCCAGTGTCTCGGCGACGAATCGCCCCGCCGGACGCATCGCCTCGATCTCGACGGGGGTGCGCAACTCGATCATCGTGATCCTTTCGTCAGGATCCATTGTGGCTGACCGGCGTAGCATCGAAGGCATGTGGCTGCGACAGACGTTCTTCCGGTGGCTGATTCCGGCGGCGTTCGCGCTGCCCTTGTGGCTGTTCGTCGGCTGGATCATCTTCGGCGCGAGCCCCTGGGCTCTGCTGTGGGTTCTGCTGTCGGCGCCGATCGTCTTCGTGTGGCAGTTGGTCGTGGCGCTGCTCGTGCGTGCGCGGGGCACGGTGCGCGCAGGGCGGGCGGTCTCGTGGCTGGATCTCGGCGTCATCGGCGCGTGGCACGTCCTGGTGATTGCGCTGGGCGCGTTCGACGGACGCTGGTGGTGGCCGCTTCTGACGCTGACCGTCGTGGTCGGCGTTGCGGCGATGTGGGTCTCCCTCTCGCAGCTCGGGCGTGAAACGGGCTCTCGCGTCTCGCTCCGGCGCACATCGAGTGGCATCGGCTACGTTCCGGCCCCTCGCGCCGAAGCGCCGCGCACCGCTGCAGACGACGAGATCATCGTGATCCACGAGAAGACGCCGCCGACATCCTGAGTACCCACCCACGGTTTGGTGGCACCCGTTATCCATGGCAGAATGGATGTTTGTGCCCTGAACAGGCTCTGCCTCAGGGGAGCACGGCACCGGCAACGGATGCCTCGGGCACACGAATCCTTTTCCAATCCCCATCTCGCGATCGACCTGTGGCGGTCGCAGGAAGTGACGATCATGCAGATTCTCGACGCCGTCGACGCGGCTTCGCTGCGCAGCGATATCCCCGTTTTCGGTCCCGGCGACACCGTCAAGGTGCACGTCAACATCACCGAAGGCAACCGTTCTCGCATCCAGGTCTTCCAGGGCGTCGTCATCGGCCGCTCCGGCGACGGTGTGCGCGAG
>CAUPYO010000296.1:0-3566 GCA_963515565.1 uncultured Microbacterium sp. | reverse complement strand
CATCCAACCGGCTCGGCGGTGAGGGTTCCGGATGGCAGATCGTCATGTCATCCGTGATCAAGTCGCGCATCAGCGCCGCGGCGCAGGGCGTCGGCCTGGCCCGCGATGCCTACCTACGGACTCTCATCGCGCTCCACCGCATCCATGGCCCGCGCCTACCCGAACACATCACGTTCGAGCTCGCCGAGATCCGCGGCGACATCCTCAAGGGCCGGCTGCTGCTGCTGGCGACGGCGCGCGAGGTAGACGACTCCCCGCACCCCTCGACGGCACACATCGCGATCATGAAGCAGGCGTGCACCGACCTCGGGTGGCGGACCGCCGTCCGGGCGACAGGGCTGCTCGGCGCCTACGGCGACCTCGCCGATCTCGGCGTCGAACGGACTCTTCGCGATGCGAAGGTCACCCAGATCTATGACGGAACGAATGAGGTGCAGCGCCTCCTCATCGCCCGCGACACACAGCGCCGCGATCCGGCACCGAAGCCCCAAGGAGGCACCCCGTGACGTTTACCGGAAAAACCGTGGCGGTGCTCGGCGGCGGCACAATGGGCTCCGGGATCGCCACCGTGATGGCACGGGGCGGGCATCGGACCATCATCTACGACCTCGCCGAAGACCGCGTGGGCAGCGCGGTCGACTACGTGCGCGGATTCCTGGACAAGAGCCTCGCGCTGGGAAAGATCGACGCCGAGGCGGCTGCGCTGGCGAAGTCCCGCGTGACCGGGACGACCGACCTGGCCGAACTCGCGGGCGCGGACGTGGTGGTCGAGGCCGTCTTCGAGGACCTCGCGGTCAAGAAGGATCTGTGGGCGCGACTCGACGAGATCGTGAGCGAGCGCACGCTGCTGCACACCAACACCTCGACGCTGTCGGTGACCGCGATCGCCGCGGGCTCGAGGCACCCCGAGCGGGTCGTCGGCACGCACTACTGCAATCCGGCCCCGCTCATGAAGCTCGTCGAGGTCGCGGACGGGCGGCACACCGCCGACTGGGCGCACCGAGCGACGCTCGAGTTCCTCGCGGAGATCGGCAAGACCACGGTCGTCACGAAGGACCGTCCCGGCTTCATCCTCAACCGGTTCCTCATCCCGTGGGAGAACAGCTGCATCGACGCGCTGGAGAAGGGCCTCGGAACAAAGGAGACGATCGATGCCGCCGTCACGGGTGCTCTCGGGCATCCGATGGGCCCCTTCCGGCTCCTCGACATCGTCGGCCTCGACGTTCACTGGCAGGTCGCGACGCGCCTCTACGAGCAACTCCGCGAGCCGCGGTTCGCTCCCCCGCCCCTGGTCGAGCGCATGATCGCCGCGGGTGATCTCGGGCGCAAGACCGGACGCGGCTTCTACACGTACGACGACACCACCCTCTTCGGCGCCTGACGCCTCGATCAGACGAACAGGAGCTGACATGACACTCTTCGAAAACACCGCGGTGGTGGGCTTCGGCACGATGGGCGGCGGAATCGCCCAGGTCATCGCGCAGAGCGGGCGCCGCGTGACGGTGCTCGAAAGCGAATCCAGCCGCATCGATGCGGGCCTGGCCGCCGTGGGCGCCTTCCTGAACGCCGGCATTGCCCGCGGCAAGGTCACCGAGGCGCAGAGAGACGAGGTCCTCGGCCGCATCACGGGCACGACGTCCGTCGCTGACCTGGCCGATGCGGAACTCGTCATCGAAGCGGCGACCGAGCGACGCGACGTCAAGCGTGAGATCTTCGCGAACATCGCCGCGGTCGTGTCTCCGACCACGGTGATCGCGACCAACACCTCCGCTCTCTCCATCTCCGACCTCGCCACCTCGGTCCCGGGACCAGAGCGCTTCGCGGGACTCCACTTCTTCAACCCCGCGCAGCTGATGCGGGTGGTGGAGATCGTGCAGGGACTCGCCACCGCACCCGACGTCACCGAGCGGCTCGCGCAGTTCGTCGTGGAGATCGGCAAGGATGCCGTGCCGGTGAAGGATCGTCCGGGCTTCCTCGTCAACAGACTGCTCATGCCGTATCTGAACGATGCGATCCAGGAGCTCGACGACGAGCTGGCGACCGCCGAGGACATCGACGTCGCGATCAGGCTGGGTCTCGGCTACAAGCTGGGGCCGTTCGAACTGCTCGACCTCATCGGACTCGACGTGCACGAGCATGCGACCCGCAGCGCCTACGACGCGACACTCGATGCGGCATTCGCACCGCCCCCGCTCTTGCAGGCGATGGTGGCGGCGGGCAAGCTCGGCAACAAGTCCGGTGGCGGTTTTCGAGAGGGCGCGAGCGCATGACGAACTACGAAGACATCACCCTGGAGCGCCGGGGACCGGTGCTCGTCGTCACGATCAACCGCCCCGAGGCCGGCAACAAGCTGCGCCCGCGCACCTGCCTCGAACTCGTCGACGCGTTCCGGGAGCTCCGCATGGACCCGAACCTGCGGGCGGCCGTGCTGACGGGCACCGGCGACAGGTTCTTCTGCATCGGCGGCGAACACGACGAGACGACCTCGGTCGACCCGTCGCAGGTGATCCCGATCGTCGACGTCTATCAGGCGATCGACACCGTGCCGAAGCCGATCATCGCGGCGGTGAACGGCTTCGCGGTGGGCGGCGGAAACGTCCTCGCCAACGTCTGCGACCTGTCCGTGGCGGCCGACACCGCCGTCTTCCGCCAAGTGGGGCCGATGGTCGGCAGCTTCGATGCCGGCTACGGCACGTGGTATCTCGAGGACTCCATCGGCCGCAAGCGCGCGAAGGAGCTGTGGTATCTCAACCGCAAGTACTCCGCCGCCGAGGCGTTGACCATGGGTCTCGTGAACGAGGTCGTCCCCCCCGGCGAACTCCTCGAACGGTCTGTGCAGATCGCGACCGAGATCGCATCGCGCAGCCCGCTCGCGATCGGTGCGCTGAAGACAGCGTTCTCCGCCCGCCACAACGGTGTCGCCGGGCAGTCCCGCCTCGCGCACGACCAGTACCTCACCCTGTACCTCACCACGCAGGAGGCTCACGAAATGGGCGCCGCGTTCGGCGAGCGCCGCGATCCCGACCCGGAGAAGTTCTGGCGATGACCTGGTTCCACACCCTCCTCAGTGAAGACCAGATCGAAGTCGTCGACCTGGCGCACGACTGGCTCGCCTCCGTGGCGAGCGTGGGCGACGAGGACGACGACCTCGCCGCGGTGAAGGCGTCGCTCGTCGAATCCGGGCTGTGGTCGATCGGCATCGACGACGCTCACGGCGGCGGCGGTGCACCGCTCGAACTCCGCCTCGCCGCGTTCGTGGCCCTCGCCGCTCATCGACCGGCGCTGGCATGGGCCTGCGCACAGGCGCACGCGGCGATCGAGGCGCTCGAGAAAGCGGATGCCGCCGCCGACGTCGCATGGTTGATCGAGGGCATCGTCTCCGGCGAGACACCGGTGTGCGTCATCGACCGCAGCTCCCCGCAGACCCGGCTCGAGATCGCGCACAGCCGCGCAACAGGCCGCGTCGATCGGATCGACCCCGGCGGCGCGGCGCCGGCTCTCGTGATCCTCGACGGCGACGACGCCGCATGGGTGGCGCCCCCGACGTCGGTCGGACCACTCGCGCC
>CAUPYO010000295.1:0-3566 GCA_963515565.1 uncultured Microbacterium sp. | reverse complement strand
ACCGTGGTGTTCATCGTTCCCATCGTCTTGCTGGCGGCGGCGATGCTCGCCATGACGCGTGCACCCGTAAGGCGGGTCGCGGGAGCTGCCGTCGTGGGCATCGCCCTGGTCGTCATGTGCAACTTCGTCCGTTTCGCGACCGCAGCTTGGGCCTTCGACCGATATGGCCGTGAAGGATTCGATTTCGTTCATCGGTATGCAGGGTCGCTGTTCGTGATCGCGGGCTTCGTCGCCGCGATCGTGCTCACCCTCGTCATCGCACTCAGAAATCGTCCGGGTGCCGTGGACTCCGCGCCGCACGGGAGCATCGGATGAGACCGCCGGTCGTCGACGTCGTCTACGGCACACGTCCCGAAGCAGTGAAATGCGCACCATTGATTTCCGCACTGCGCGAGCGGTCGAACCTGCGCACCCGGGTCACCTTTACGGGCCAGCACCGGGGCATGGCCGATGAGATCAATAGCTACTTCGACATCGTCCCGGACGTCGACCTCGACGTGTTTCGGCCGGGCAGCACACTCGCTGACACGGGCTCCGCTATTTTCAGCTCCCTTTCGACGCGCTGGACGTTGAACCGTCCAGACATCGTCGTCGTGCAAGGAGACACCGCGAGCGCAGCACTGGCCGCCGTCGCTGCCTACTACGCAGGGGCGCACGTGGTCCATCTCGAAGCCGGTCTACGCTCCGGAGACCTCCGCTCTCCCTTCCCCGAGGAGGGCAACAGGCGATTGATCGCTCCGCTTGCCTCTTTGCACCTGGCTCCGACTCTGGCAGCGGCAGCCCATCTTCGCGCAGAGAACATCGCCGATTCGGACATCGTCGTCACCGGCAACACCGGGATCGACGCGCTGCACCACCAGCTTCGGCATCCGCAGCGATTCGCAGATCCACGCCTGGAAGAGCTCGCCAACGGTCAAGACCGTGTCGTGCTCGTCACGCTGCATCGTCGAGAGTCGTGGGGTGGAGGTCTCGGACGCGTCGTCCGAGGCGTTGCGGAGGCGGTCGCAGACAGCCCGGACGTCCGTATCGTCCTACCGCTTCATCCCAATCCACGAGTACAGGATGAAGTGCGCACAGCCGTCGACGGAGCAGAGCGTTTCGTGCTGTGCGAGCCCCTCCCCTACGCGCAGTTCGGCCGGATGCTCGCCCGTGCATACGTCGTCGTCACCGACTCAGGCGGAGTACAGGAGGAGGCGCCCGCACTGGGTGTTCCGGCACTCGTCGCACGCGAGACGACAGAACGGACCGAGGGCGTCGACGCTGGGGCAGCGTTACTCGTCGGCACCGATCGCGTTCGCGTCCGTGACGAGTTGCGACGACTGCTGACCGACGGCGACGCCCATCTGGCCATGTCGCAGGCCCGCAGTCTCTATGGCGACGGTTTCGCGGCCCAACGGGCAGCCGACGCCATCCAGCGCCTGGCCCGACGAATCATCTTCCCGACGGCGGCGGGCCCCCAGCCCGCCGCACCCGCAGCGAGTCCCCACTCCGCTGCGAAGGCGGCGAGCTCCCCAGCCGCCGTACTGGCAGGCCCGTAGAGGCCTCCAGCGCCGCGGACGAGACCCTCAGGGGGGTGTGTCTCGTCCGCGGCATCCACTCGCCGCCCCGCCCGCGAGCCGCAACGATCCGCGCGAACCGCCACGAAACACACGGGCGGATCACTGCGGCTCGGGCGAATCGTTGCGGTTCGCGGGGATCAGAGTGGGCAGCAAGGGGGGAGAATCAGGGCGGTCAGCCGTCGACGACAGCGGCGAGTTCGTCCAGGAACGGACCGAAACTCAGTCCGCGGCGGACGATGCGCTGCACGCTGTCGCGTTCGCTGAACACCTCGACCAGCTGCTCGAACACGGTCTGGAACGCTTCGCGGTCGCTCTCCGAGAAAGCGACCATCGCGATCACCTGCACCCGCCCGTCACCCCAGCCCATCGACGGGTCGGCGATGCCCACGGCGATGGATGTCCGCGTCGCGGTCATCCCGATCGCGTGCGGCACGGCGAGCGCGTCGGTGAAGGCGGTCGATGACAGCCGCTCGCGCTCGAGCGTGCGCTCGACGTAGTCGTCGTCGATCACGCCCTGCGCGACCAGGCGGGCGCCGAGATCGCGGATGACGCTCTCCTCGTCGGCATCCGCCGCGACGCGTCCGATGAACGCGTCGGCGGAGAAATACCGTCCCAGCTCTTCGCGCAGCCGCGCCAGGCGGCGCGCCCGACGCACGCGCCCCGCCGCTGCCTGCACGCGTTCGATGTCTGATTCGGTGAGGAACGGCTGGATGCGCACGATGCCGTCGCCGGCGAACGGCGGATCGATCGTGGTGAGGATGAGGTCGGTGTCGATCGCGTCCCAATCCGGGTCGGCCCGGGTGTCGACGCCGACGACGTCGACGGCCTGGCCGAGCGAGCGGTCGACGCTGGAGCGCAGCAACTCGTGCAGTTCGTAGTACCCGGGGCAGACGATCGTGGCGGTGAGTACCGTGCCGGCGTGGCGGCTGCGCTCGAGCTGACCGCCGACGTGCATCGCGATGTAGGCGATCTCGTCGTCGAGAATCGGGATGCCGAGAAGCCCGCGGAGGCCATCGGCGAGGAAGACCGCGACATCGAAGATCATCGGGTATGTCGCCTTGAGCGAGCGAGTGAGCGGGTTTCGCGACCACGCCTGCTCCTGCGCGCGCAGTCGCAGGTTCTGCACGTGCAGGGCGAGGCGGAGGACGAAATCGTCGTGCTCGATGTCGACGAGGAATTCGGATGCCGCGCGGTGCACGACAGCGCGAACCGCTGCCTCGACGTCGGGTTGCAGCCCCGCCCGCGTGACAGACGCGGACTCCCCCGGCCCCGGTGCGACGACCCGCCCGAGCACCAGGGCGGCGAGATGTCGGCGGTCGCCGGCCCCGAGGCGCAGACCGAGGTGTCGTTGACACAGGACGTCGAGCAGGTCACCGACCGCTTCCTGCGCCGGGCTCGAGGCGTCGACCGCGGTCGCTTCCAGCGCCCGGTCGTGGGCGACTCGGTCGGCGGTGATGGCGACGTGCATCATGACATCGCCGATACCGAACTCGTTGACGAAGTAGCCGAGGTCACGCAGGCCCGAGACGAGGTCGGCCTTGAACGGACCGAACACGGCCTCTCCGATCGAGCCCGCCCCCAGGCTGCGGCGCAGCGCATCCAGGTCGAACGCGCCGTCGTCGGTCTCGTCATGGGCCAGCCGGCTCAACAGACGCCGCTGCGCCATCTCGGTGCCCCGCAGGCGCGCGCGCGAACCGGTGCGTTCGAGGGTCAATTCGGTGTCGCCGAGCAGGGCACGCACCCGGGCGAGGTCTGCTTCGAGGGTCGCGGGGCTCACGTGGAACTGCTCGGCCGTCTCGTAGACATCCACGCCATCTCTGCCCGACAGCAGACTGCGCACCAGGCGGTGCACACGCTCGCGGGGGCTGGCGGTGTCGACGGCGGCGCGCAGAGCGATCGGCGCGTCGGCGCCCGCGCGATAGCCGAGCGGACCCGACTCGACGACGACGCCCTGCGGAACGCGGGCGTTCAGCGCGGTCACGTAGCTGCGGATGCTGCGCGGGGTGA
>CAUPYO010000294.1:0-3574 GCA_963515565.1 uncultured Microbacterium sp. | reverse complement strand
GAGATGAGCCGGTCGTTTGCCCCCTCCCAGCCTTCGCGAGTCGGAGTGAGGTGGCTGAAGCGCAGCGTGGAGGTCTCGGCGGAGATGCCGATGAACGAGGCGAATGCGTCGCCGCAGCCCTTCTCGGCGGCATCCGTGATGGCGCTGTCACCGGGGAACTCTCCATCGGGCAGGGTCACCTCGTGGTAGACCTCGTTGTCGTGCGGGTCGGAGCACGGCAAGGCGGGAACGTCGGTGATGGTCGAGGCGTTCTGATCGTTGAAGCAGTCGCCGATCTTGATCGTGAAGGCGTCGGCCTTGCCCGACTCGGTCACCTGGCCCGTGTCTGCGTCGCGCACGGCCTGATCACCGCCGATCAGGTTGCTGATGGTCGAGCATCCACCGAGGAGGACGACGGTCGAAAGGAGGAGGGCGGCAGGGATGCTGCGGTGCAGGCGCATGAGGGCACTCTTTCTGTCGGTTACGTATGTCGATCGCTGTCACCGATACGGTTCACCCGAAGGCGGGGGTGACGGGCGGACACGCGTTCCGTTCTCACCGACCGTGCGGCGAGCCCAATATAGCGGGGACGCGAATCGCGCGGGAGTCGTCGACTGCAACCAGAATGGAGGCGTACCGGCGCCCCCTCGCTCAGTGAGACGTCGACGGTTCCTCGTCGTCGACCAGCAGGAGCGCCCGCAACTGCTCCGGCGTGTCGACGGCGGCGGCGGCGCCGTCCGACTCGTGCGGCCAGCTGAAACCCCATCGCACGAAAACCACCGGCACGCCCTGCGCGATGCCTCCGTCGACGTCGTGGTGGCGGTCGCCGATCAGCACCGGTCGACTCGTGTCTGCCCCCGCCGCGCGCAGGCGCCGCAGCGCCTCGGCGACGATGTCCGACTTGGCGGCGAGGGTCTTCTCATCGGGAGTGGAACCGGCCATCGCCTGCATGTGCGGCGCGAGGTCGAAGTACTCCATCAGTGCGACCACCTGCACCTCGGGCTTCGAGCTGGCGGTGGCCTGAGCGACTCCGGCCGCGGCGAGGTCTGTGACGATGTCGGCCACGCCGGGGTAGAGCCGGACGTCGGTCGTGTAGCCGTCGGCCTTTCCGAGTGTGCGGTAGTACGCGACCGCTTCGGAGGACTGCTCCGGCGACATGCCTACGTTCGCCTGGAACGAGTCGAACATCGGGGGCCCGATCCAGTGGACCAGTTCCTCGCGCGTCGGCGCCGGCTTACCGAAATGCTGCAGAGTGTTGGTCAGCCGGCGGAGGATTCCGTCGGAGGCGTCGACGAGCGTGCCGTCCACGTCCCACAGCACACAGGTCCACGGTGATCTCAACGCCATGCCCCCAGCCTAGCCAGCGGGGTCGAGCCCGACGGCGCGCTTCGCTTCGCGGGCGCTTCAGAACAGTCGCGGGGCGCCGGACTCCACGCCCTTCATGCCGTCGTAGTCCAACGTGACACAGCGGATGCCGCGATCAGTAGCGAGCACCTTCGCCTGCGGCTTGATCTCCTGCGCGGCGAAGACCCCGCTGACCGGAGCCAGGTGGGGGTCGCGCCCGAGCAGCTCCAGGTAGCGCGTGAGCTGTTCGACTCCGTCGATATCACCGCGCCGCTTCACCTCGACGGCGATGGTTCCGCCGGCGGGGTTGCGCAGCAGCAGGTCGACGGGCCCGATAGCCGTGGGGAACTCGCGCCGCACGAGCGTGAGTCCGTCACCGATGACGTCGACCTGTTCGGCCAGAAGGCGCTGCAGGTCGGCCTCCACACCGTCCTTCTGCAGCCCGGGGTCGATACCGAGCTCGTGCGAGGAGTCGTGCAGCACCTCGTAGATGCGCACCAGCAGCGCGTCGCCGGTCTTGGCGTGGGTGACCCGCCAGTGCTCGAGCACACCCGCCGAGGCGGACTCGGCATCCGGAACTTCCACCGTGAGCGTGCAGGGCGGGCTCATCCAGTTGAGGGGCTTGTAAGAGCCGCCGTCCGAGTGGACGAGCAACGAGCCGTCTCCCTTGTGCACGAGCAGCCGCGTCGCGAGCGGCAGATGCGCGTTCAGGCGACCGGTGTAATCCACGGAGCAACGGGCGATGACGAGGCGCACCCGACGATCCTACGCGTCGCCCGCTCAGTGGTGCCCGACGCCCACCTTCGAACCCGCGATGGGCTTCGCGGCGCCGGAGGCGATGCCGCTCATCGCGATGAGGCCGACGATGATCCAGAGGGTGTTCAGGATGCCGATCTGGTGGCTGACCCAGCCGAGCACGGGGGGCCCGCAGAGGAAGGCCACGTAGCCGATGGTCGCGGCCGCCGACACGGACGCCGCCGCCTTGCGTGGATCGTCGGCGGCAGCGGACATGCCCAACGGGAAGCCGAGCGACGCGCCGGCGCCCCAGAGGGCCACACCGATGAACGCGACGGGCAGATTCGGCGCCAGGATGAAGACGATCAGACCCACGCCCGCGGCGATCGAGAGTACGCGCAAGGTCCAGACGCGTCCGATCCGGTCGACGAGCGGCCCGCCCACCGCGCGGAAGACCGTCATCGCCACGGAGAAGACCGTGAGGAAGATCGCCCCGGTGGCCTCCGACTCGTTGTGCCCGTCGACGACGGCGATCGTGAGCCAGTCGTTGGCGCTGCCTTCGGCAAAGGCCATGCCGAGGACGATCGCACCGATCAGGTAGGTGCGCGGGTCCCGCCACACCTCGAGCGCGGCGTGTATACGTTCACGACGCGATGGCACGGCCGCATCCGCTTCCGGCGTCGACTGCTCGTGGGCGGGGACGAACCTCAGGGCGTTCGCCGTGATCGCGAACCAGACCACCGCCACGGCACCGAGGTGCCACGATGCGCCCACTCCCCAGGCGGCCATCGCCACGCCGATGCCGGCGCCCGCCACGGTGCCGAGGCTGAAGAAGGCGTGGAACAGGGGCATGAGCGTGCGCTCGAAGGCCTGTTCCACCCCGGCCGCCTCGACGTTCATCATCACGTCGGTGGCTCCGAAGCATGAGCCCATGATCGCCAGGCCCACCGCGGCGACCGGGTACGACGCCAATGCGTCGACGCCCAGAGCCGCGACGAACAGGCCGATCGCGACACCGCAGATGGTGACCGACAGCCCACGCTTGGCTCCCCAGCGCACGACGATCACGTTCGCCGACATCACGCCGATGAGAGAGCCGGCGCCCATCGCGAACAGCAGCACGCCGACCTCGAAGTCGTCGATGCCGAGGTTCTGCTTCACTGCGGGCAGGCGTGACGCCCACGATGCGAACGTCACTCCGCACAGCAGGAACAGCGTGAAGATCGACGTGCGCCACTGCACGAGTCGGGGGCGGCTGAGAGCGGTTCGGGAGGTCACGAGTCTCACCCTACCGAATCGATTCGAAGTCCGCCGAAACGATTCGACGAATCGTTTCGAGCCGGCGGGTGTCGCCCGGGTTACCATCGGGGAGTGACCAACCGACGCGCCACCATCGCCGACGTCGCCCGGGTCGCGGGCGTCTCGCCGTCGACGGCGTCGGTCGTCTTCAGTGGCAAGACTCCCGTGTCGGACACGACCCGACTCAAGGTGCGCGAAGCTGCGGACTACCTCGGCT
>CAUPYO010000293.1:0-3589 GCA_963515565.1 uncultured Microbacterium sp. | reverse complement strand
TCACCGGCGCCGTCGGAGGGAACCACACCACCGGCCGTCGCGCCCGTTGCCGACCAGCAGGGGCCGGTGTTCACTCAGCCGTCCGCGCAGCTGGGGTCGAAGTCGCTCTCATTCAGCGGACTGCGGGGCATCTCCGTCGTGACGGTTCCGCTGGCCGACGGCTCTCGCACCACCGCACTGAAGCTCGAAGCCGACCGCATCACCATCACCGGTTTCAGCCTGACGGTGCGTCGCGACACCGGCCCGATTCTCACGACCACCGCCGACACGATGACCCTCGACGGGCACGTTGCCGTCTACGTCAACTCGCTGAGCGCCACGCTGCCCGGCGGCAAGCTGCTCACGTTGGGAGCCGACACCCCGCCACCCGCCGAGGGCCTCGACTCGCTGTTCGGCGTCACCCTCGGACTTGTCGGCTCGACGGCCGACTCGATCACCTACACGAACACGGTGCAGCACCTGTCGGAGTGAGCGCGGCGGCACTTTTCATAGCGCTTCCGCGAAGCGATGCTTGCGCGCTTTAATCACACCGTTGTTGTTTCAAGTAATTCGCGATCTAATTGAACGAGAACTCCGCGTGGTCAAGAGAACTTGAAAGCGAGCACGATGGACCCCGAACGATTCGCGGCGAGTCCTATCGGCGATCTCCTCCCCATATCCGGGACGGATGGTCGCGGGCAGACCTACGAGCACTTTGCGTATGCAGCCCATCCGCTCACGGCGCCGCCTGCTCTGCGCACAGCAACCTGGAATCGTATCGCGCGAGCCAGCCGAGCCTTGGGTCGCCTGCAGCAGGGGTCGCTCGTTGTCATCAACCCCGGACTCCTCCGCCAACCCACGTTCCGCCGGGAGGCACAGAGCACTTCCGCTCTGGAGGGCACCTACGCTCCACTCGAAGACGTCCTCGCAGCTGATGTGATGCAGGGAAGCAGCCGATCAGCGGCTTTGAATGAAGTGCTCAACTACGTCGCCGCGGCGGAGAACGGCTTCCGCTGGGTTCAGCAACAGCGCCCGCTCACAGTGGGTCTGCTGTGCGATCTTCACCGCACTCTCGTGCAGGGCACAGCGGCGGATACCGATCAAGCCGGGCGCGTGCGACGTATTCAGGTCGTGATCGGCAGCCGCGGAGGGCGCGTCACTGACGCTCGATTCATACCGATGCCTGCGGGCCCCGCTCTCGACGCCGGGTTACAGGACTTGATGAGCTGGATGCAGACGAAGCAGGAGGATCTCGACCCGATCGTCGCAACCGCTATGGGGCACTATCAGTTCGAGACGCTCCACCCCTTCAACGATGGGAACGGTCGCATTGGACGACTGCTCATCGTCCTCCAACTCGTCCGCCATGGTGTACTTCCGGAGGGTCTTCTGAGTGTCTCTCCCTGGTTTGAACAGCGCCGAGACCAGTACCAAGAGCTCCTCGCGCACGTCAGCGCAACGGGAAGCTGGGATGACTGGGTGAGCTTCTTCGCAGAAGGCATCGAGACGTCGGCGAACGACTCCGCTGATCGAATCCGCAGGCTCCTGGAACTGCAGAACAGCTACCACGAACGCCTCCGCGCAGCCGGCGCGCGTGGAGCGGTAAGAGATATCGCAGATCTCCTCATCGGAAGCCCGTACGTCAACATCCCCAACCTGCGGGACAGCACGGGTCTGACGTACCAAGCCGTCAGCAACGCCGTCCGCAAGCTCGAAGAACTCGGCATTCTCGAGCAACGGAACGTCCCTGGTGTGATGGCGTTCCGCGCGCCAGACGTCGTCGCAATCATCTCGGCTCCGAGCGCGGGATAGGCGAATCTCACCGCGTTCTGCCTGGACTCGACTTCGCGATCACCCGACGGAATTCCTGGGTATGCTGGACGGGCGTGATCGCCAGATCATTGCGGGGCTGTAGTTCAATGGCAGAACTTCTGCTTCCCAAGCAGATAGCGCGGGTTCGATTCCCGTCAGCCCCTCCACTGTGCGGCGTCCTGTTCGTGACATCCGAGTTCTCCACGACCAGATGCACTTCGAGGTAGAGCCAGCCCGTCGCAACGCCATGCGCGCGTGGGGCATTCAACGCGCTCTCATCGTGCCGCGTCCTCGTTCTACGCTGGAGGCATGAGCCTCACCGATCCGAAAGAAGTCGCCGCCGAACGCAACCGTCGACTCGAGGGCTCGGGTAAAGCCCTGGCCGCAACCCTCGTCTGGGCCTTCGTCGGGGTCGTGGCGGCCACGGTGCTCGGCTTCGGCATCGGCGGCTTCTTCGACCAGCTGCGCGTGATGTCGATCAACAGCGTTTTCGGCTCGTGGGACGGCGGCATCCCCGTGGAGTGGCGGTCGACGGCGCTGCCCGTCGGCATCGTGGGCTGCCTCATCTCGATGAGCGCGTACGGAGCGTGGAACCACCGCTACACGGGCCGCCGCACCTACTACGCGTTCATCGGCCCCGCCTCGATCATCGTGCTGGGCATCACGATCGGCATCCTCATCTCGACGAACTTCTGGGTGGCACCGGATGCCGTCGGCGTCGCCGTCGACCCGACCTTCCACAACGACGAGGCGTGGGACTTCGGCGCCTGGGTGATGTACGCGGGCATCTGGTGGCTGCCCGGCATCTTCGCCCTGCTCACGGTGCTGAGCCTGATCACCCGGGCGCGGGCACAGCGGTTCCGCCGACGCAACGCCGGCCTCGTCGCCGAACTGCTGGCCTCCGGCCGCCTGGTCGACGCCGAGGTGACGTCCGCGCCCTTGCCGGTGACGGATGCCGCACGGATGGCGCTCACTCTCACGTTCGCATTCGACGACGGGCAGGGCGCCCGCCGCTGGGTGAGGTGCATGACACTCCTGCCCGTGACCGAGGTCCCCCGCGAGGGCGAGTCGCGCCCACTCGTGTTCGACCCCCGCTCGCCGGGCGACGTGAAGCGCATCTTCGTGTCGCCGACGGGAGATCTCGACCCCGCTGCCTTCGTCGCGGTGCGACGCGCGTAAGCGCACGCCGATGGCGACGCCCACGCCGGCGCCCCGCGCTCGTCTCGGCATCCGCTCGATGACGGCGCGCAAACCGGACGAACAGCACCGGGCGGCGAGCCCGCTGGAACTGTTCTTCGACCTCGTCTTCGTGGTCGCGGTCTCGCTGTCGTCACAGCAGCTGCACCTCATGGAGTCGCACGGCGAGCTCGGGCTCGCCGTGGCGAGCTACATCATGGTGTTCTTCACCATCTGGTGGGCGTGGATGAACTTCACGTGGTTCGGGACGTCGTTCGCGGTGGACGACTGGCTCTATCGGGTGATGACGATCATCCAGATGGCCGGCGTGCTCGTGCTCGCCAGCGGCATCACCGCTGCGATGCAACACGGCGACTTCACCATCGTCACCTTCGGCTACGTCATCATGCGACTGGCGATGGTGACGCAGTGGCTGCGCGCGGCGGCATCCGTTCCCGAGCTCCGACGCGTCTGCCTGCGCTACGCGGGCGGCATCGCGCTCGTGCAGGTCGCGTGGGTGCTGCGACTCCTGCTTCCGCCGACCGCGGGGGTCATCGTCTTCTTCGTGCTGGTGCTCGCGGAGGCTCTCGTGCCGCTGTGGGCGGAGCGCGACGACCACACG
>CAUPYO010000292.1:0-3590 GCA_963515565.1 uncultured Microbacterium sp. | reverse complement strand
GCCTCCGCCAGTCGCGTGCGCGCGTCGGCGCCGACGGCGCCGCGACGCGAGGAGATGAAGTCTTCCGCTGCGGAGATCTCGCCCTGGGCCTGAGCGATGACGGCGCCGAGCTGCTGGGCGGCGCGGGCGGCCTGCTGCTGGGCATCGCGAACGCCCGCGAGCGCCGCATCGATCTGGGCGTTGGCACGGTCGAGGTTGTCGCGCGCGAACAGCGGCCGCTTGGCGGTTCCCGTGGTGAGAGCCCGTGCGGCATCCACCTGCTCGCGGGTGGCGGCGATCACCGGGGCGAGACGTCCGTCGGCATCCGGCAGGGCCGTCGCTGCGGTGATATCGGACTCGAGTTCGGCAATGAGGGAGGCCGCGTCGGTCTCGGCCTGTGCGAGGTCGGCGCCGAGGCGGCCGATCGCGCTCTGCAGAACCTGCGCTTGGCTGACCGCATCCTCGGCGGCGCGAATGCTCACCGCGGCTGCCGAGCCCTTTCCTGCACCGACCTGCTCCTGCGCGGTACGCAGCTGCGTGTCGGCGAACGCGAGCCGCTGCTGAGCCTGCTCGGGGTTGTCGGCGATCGGGGCGAGCGCAAGCGGGTCGTACGCGCCCTGCAGATCCGCGAGGGTTGCCGCCGCGGCGTCGTGCTCGGCGCCGACGGTGGCACGTAGCTGCTGGATGCGCGCGAGCGCCTCGGGCGCGTTCTGCTCCAGCTGACGCAGTTCGGCGAAGTCGGCGGCCTTCTCGTCGA
Source organism: uncultured Microbacterium sp. (assembly GCA_963515565.1). Taxonomy (GTDB): domain Bacteria; phylum Actinomycetota; class Actinomycetes; order Actinomycetales; family Microbacteriaceae; genus Microbacterium. Next base: position 2,854 of record CAUPYO010000292.1, on the reverse strand, counting down.
GTTGGGCGTTGGCGGCGTCGCAGAGCTGGATGATGCGCGTGGTCCAGTCGCGCACATCGCTCTCGCTATCGGGCTCGGCGTCATCGAGCCGCTGCTTGAGCGAGAACGCCTCGTCGAGCTGGGCTTTCGCGCTCGCGAGCGCGGCCTCGAACTCGCCGGCGGCATCGTCGCCGAACTGGGCGCGGGCGAAGCCGAGTTCCTGTTCGCTGGTCTTGACGGCATCGTCGGTCTGCACGAGCGCGGACGAGGCCCGGCGGGAGAGATCATCGATGCTCTCCTGCGGTGGCGCCGACGGTCCTCCGGTCGCATCGTTCGTCGGACGCCCTCGTCGGCGCCGGCGCAGGACGATCCAGACCACGAGCGCAGCCAGAGCCACGAGCACGACGATGAGCAGGATCGGCACGAGCAAGCCGCCTCCGACAGTGGCTTGCGCCCCCGTGCCTCCCGCGATGGCGTCGGCCAAGCCGTCGGCGGCGGACGTCGCCGCGCCCACCCAGTTACCCGAGCTGAGGGCGGGCTGCACCCGCTGCTGCTCGATGGTGGTCAGCTCATCGCCGGTGACGGGACCTGCCGAGTAGCCCGACAGGTAGTACTGACGACCGTCGGTCGAAATCGCCAGGAGGTACTGATGCGGGCCGAGCCCGTTGTTCTGCGCGGTCTGTTTCGCCCATTCCTCGGGTGAAGACGGGTCGGTGAACTGCGGCACGTAGGCGACCCACATGTCGACGCCGGAGCTGGCGGTGAGTGCTCGCAGCCGGGTGTCGACTTCGGAGATCTGGGCGCCGGAGAGAACTCCCGACTGATCCACGACGCGTGAGGAACTGAGCGCTACCGGCCCCGTCGCGACAGCGGCAACGGCGCCCCCGAGGACGATCGCGGCTGCCGCCGTCAGAGCCAGCCACAGACGCGCACGCATGCGTGTTCCTCCCCTGCGCGAGGTGCGGGTTCCTCGCGCCCTCCCGCCGATCCTATGCCCCGAAACTGAGCAGAAGATAGGCGGCCTGCGGGCTCGCTGTGGGTCTTGGCAACCGCGGCTCGGCGCGCCCGCCGTGCCCGGTCGGCCCGGTAGGGTGTCGCCTTCGGAGGAACCATGATCGACGAAGGATTCGGCCCCGACCGGTACGGAGCGGATGTGCTGGCACCCGGCTGGAAGGATGCCGGGCGCAAGGCCGTGCCCCGAGTGGGAGCGACCGGCGACCTGGTCGTAGAGGTGGCCGGCGACGGCTTCTGCGGCGCCGTCACCGGTGTGCAGTCCGGGCACGTCGAACTCGAAGACCGCCACGGACGTCGGCGCCTGTTCCCGCTCGGCGGCGGCTTCCTCGTCGACGGCGCCGCCGTCGTACTCGAGGCGCCCAAAGTCGCCGCACCGACGGGCCCCCGACGCACGGCGTCGGGCTCGTTCGCCGCCGACACGTCGCGCGCACGGGTCGCCCGTGCCTCCCGCATCCTCGTGGAAGGCCGCCACGACGCCGAGCTGGTCGAGAAGGTCTGGGGTGACGACCTGCGTGTCGAGGGTGTCGTCGTCGAGTATCTGCAGGGTGTCGACCTGCTCGAGTCGGTGCTCCGCGACGAGCCGCCGGGGCCGGGACGGCGCTATGGCGTGCTCGTGGACCACCTCGTGCCGGGCTCGAAGGAGTCGCGCATCGCCGACGCGGTGGCGCGTGGGCCGCACGGTGCCCATGTGCGCATCGTCGGTCACCCGCACATCGACGTGTGGCAGTGCGTCCGGCCGGAGGCGCTCGGCATCCCGTCGTGGCCCGACGTGCCGCGGGGCATCGAATGGAAGGTCGGCGTGAGTCGCGCGCTCGGGTGGCCCGCGAACGATCAGGCCGATATCGCGCGCACCTGGCAGCGGATCCTCGCCGCGGTGCACACCTATCGCGACCTCGACCCGGCGCTGCTCGGCCGCGTCGAAGAGCTCATCGACTTCGTCACGACGTGATCGCGCCTCCGGGCCGATCACGTGCGTCCGGAGCCCCCGGTAGCCTGGTCGGATGCCGCACGAGCCAGAGAATGCCCCGCGCTTTCGCGACAAGCCCGTCTCGTTCGTCCGCCGCGGCGGACGAATGAGCGACGGCCAGGAGCGAGCCTGGGCCGAGCTGTCGCCGGTGTTCTTGTTGGACGTGCCACGCGATGAAGCCGAGACGAGCATCCTGCCGGGCGCGTCGATCACCCCGGCGGCGGTGTTCGGTCGGACCGCGCCGCTCGTGGTGGAGATCGGCTCGGGACAGGGGCATGCGATCGTCGAGGCCGCTGCCCGCACGCCCGACACCGACTTCCTCGCGGTGGAGGTGTTTCGGGCCGGACTCGCGCGCACTATGCTCGACGCCCATCGCGCGGGCATCACCAATCTGCGGCTCGTGGAGGCCAACGCCCCCGAGGTGTTGGAGCACCTGCTGCCGGCGGGCAGTGCGGACGAGATCTGGGTGTTCTTCCCCGATCCGTGGCACAAGTCCAAGCACAACAAGCGACGCCTGATCGCACCGCCGTTTCTGCCGCTCGCCGCGCACGCGCTCCGCGACGGGGGCCTGCTGCGTCTGGCGACCGACTGGGAAGACTACGCGAAGCAGATGCGCGATGTCCTCCGTGGCGCCGCCGTCTTCGAGCCCGCGTTCGAGGGGGAGTGGGCGTCGAGGTTCGACGGACGCGTCATGACCGCGTTCGAGCGCAAGGGCCTCGCAAAGGGGCGCGCGATCCGCGACCTCGTCTACCGGCGGATGCCGCGACCCGCGGACGCCGTGACGTGAGTTCCCACGCCGCGCCCGTGGCCGCGCCGGCGTCGCCGTGGACGCACGCCGTCGTGCCCGCCCTGCTGGTGTGTCTTGCGGCACCCGCGTACTTCGTGCTGCTGCAG
>CAUPYO010000291.1:0-3597 GCA_963515565.1 uncultured Microbacterium sp. | reverse complement strand
ATCTCCGCTGTAGACGTGCGCGAACATCGAATCGTCCTCGATCGTCCCGAGGGCATTCGTGCGCACCCGCACGTCGTCGGCGTAGGCCTGCGCGGCGGCATCCACGTCGTCGAAGAAGGATGCCGCGGCGCCCCGCCCTTCCAGATACGCGCGCATGCGGGCGATGGGATCGCGCCGCGCCCACGACTGCTCCTCGTCGGAGGTGCGGTACTTCGTGGGGTCATCGCTGGTCGTGTGCGCGCCCATGCGATAGGTCATCGCCTCGATGGCACGGGGGCCGTCGCCGCCGCGCGCCTCGTCGAGAGCGAGCTTGGACACCGCGAAGCTCGCGAGCACGTCGTTGCCGTCGACGAGGATCGACGGCATGCCGTACCCCTCGGCCCGACGGTACAGGGGGCCGCGCGACTGCGTCGCGACCGGCACCGAGATGGCCCAGTGGTTGTTCTGCAGGAAGAACACCTGAGGTGTGCGGTAGGTGTTGGCGAAGACCATGGCCTCGTGCACGTCGCCCTGGCTGGAGGCGCCGTCACCGTAGTAGACGACGACGGCTTCATCGCGGGTCGGATCGCCCGTACCGCACCGCTTGTCGAAGACGAGGCCCATGCCGAAGCCGGTCGCGTGCAGTGTCTGCGAACCGAGCACCAGCGTGTAGATGTGCACGTTGCCGTTCTTGGGGTCGGTCGGATCCCACCCGCCGTGGGTGAGGCCGCGCATCACCCGGATGATGTCGATCGGGTCGACTCCGCGCGTGGTCGCGACGACGTGCTCGCGATACGACGGGAACAGGTGGTCTTGGGCGCGCGCCGCGCGCACCGAGCCGACCTGGGCTGCTTCCTGGCCGAGCGACGGCGGCCACAGCGCGAGCTGTCCCTGTCGCTGCAGGTTGGTGGCCTGTCGGTCGAAGGCGCGGACGGTCACCATGTCGCGGTAGAACGTCTCGAGTTCACCGTCGGTGAGCGCCTCGATCAGCGGCAGATACCGCTCGGCTTCCGGCGTGGGGGCGAACGTCCCGTCGGCCGCCAGAACGCGCACGAGGGCCGGGTCGTCAGGCGGGGTCATGTTCCCACGGTAATGCCCCGCGCATGCGCCGCACTGCATGAGATCGACAACGGATGCCCAGATCCGCGGTGCGTCCGCGACAACCCGCAGGGAGAATTCGTCGCCTCGCGCTCAGCGCGAGGCGACGGATGCCGCCACCCGGACGATCGTGTCGAGGGCCTCGTGCTCTCCGATCGAGATGCGCACGCCGTCGCCGGCGAACGGGCGGACGATCAGCCCCGCCTCTTCGAATGCCGCGGCGACCTCAAGGGCACGCTCCCCCGCCGGCAGCCACACGAAGTTGCCCTGCGCGTCGGGAACGTCCCATCCGGCCTCGCGCAGCCGCGCGGCGAGGTCGTCGCGATGGCCCGCCAGTGTGCGCACCCGATCGAGCAGTTCGTCCTCGGCGTCGAGGCTCGCCAAGGCCGCCTCCTCAGCGGCGGCCGTGACCGACAGGGGGATGCCGGTGCTGCGCGCGGCAGCGAGGATGCGGGGGTCGCCCACGGCGTAGCCCACCCGAAGCCCGGCCAGCCCGTAGGCCTTGGAGAACGTGCGCAGCACGACGACGTGGGGGTGCCCGGCGGCGAGCACGGCCGCACCGCGCACCGCCTCGGGGTCGGTGACGAACTCGGCATACGCCTCGTCGAGCACGACGAGCACGTCGGACGGGACGCGCGCGAGGAACGCCTCGAAACCGGCCTGCGTGACCACAGGGCCGGTCGGGTTGTTCGGGCTGCAGACGATGATCATGCGCGTGCGGTCGGTGACGGCATCTGCCATGGCGTCGAGATCGTGGCCGCCCGCTGCGTCGTTCGGCACGGTGACAGCCGTCGCGCCGGCGACGGTGGCCAGGCTCGGGTAGGCCTCGAACGACCGCCACGAGAAGAGGATCTCGTCTCCGGGGCCACTGGTCGCCTGTGCCAGCTGGAAGAGGATCGACACCGATCCGGCGGCGATGTGCACCGCATCGTCACCGACGCCGAAGCGCTCGGCGAGTCGCGCCCGCAACCTCGGCGATGACGCGTCGGGGTAGCGGTTGACGGCGATCGCCGTCTGCACGGCGGCGATGACGCTCGGCAGCGGCGGGAACGGATTCTCGTTGCTGGACAGCTTGAACGCCTCAGCACCCGCCTGCTTGCCCTGTGCGTAGGCGGGGAGGGCGGCGATCTCGGGGCGGATGCGGACGGGCAGCTCGGTCACGGGGACGAGTCTACGAGGGGCCCGTGTGCCGTGGGACGGCGCGCACCCTTCCTGGCGAGCGAGGCACGTGGAAGACTGATCTCACCATGCGCTTCTTCGTCCGTGTGCTCGTCAATGCGTTCGCCATCTGGGTCGTGACGCTCATCGCCCCTTTGAGGGTCGGGGTCACCCCGTTCGCGCCCGGTGAGACGCTGCAGCTCGTGCTGACGCTGCTCGCCGTCGCGGCGATTTTCGCGCTGGTGAACACCATCATCGGCACCGTCATCAAGATCGTCGCCTTTCCGCTGTACATCGTCACTCTCGGGCTGATCTCGTTCGTCATCAACGGCCTGCTGCTGTGGATCACCGCCTGGGTGACGAGCTCGTGGGGCTGGGGTCTGACGGTCGGCGACTTCTGGCTGGGCGTGGTCGCGGCGATCGTGATCTCGCTCATCAACTGGGTGTTCGGCATTCTGCTGCGCCCCCAGCAGAAGCGAAAGCGCAGCTGAGCGCGCGCTCACTCACCGCCGGAACGGCGACGGCGACGCTCGGGCGGCGGTGTCCGGTGAGCGCCGTAGACGATCGACGTGACCATCGCCGCCCCCGCGAGCGGCGCCAGGTGGTCGCGCAGGGCGGTGACGCGGGGATCGCCTGACGCGTCGGCGAGCGCTGCGGTCTCGCGATACTCCGCCAACCCGTGCACCGAGAACGTCGCGTCCGACCAGTTCGGCGTCGGGTCGGCGACGCGCTCGACCACGAAGCTGTCGCGCGCGCCGGACACCCCGGGGATGCCGCCGACCGACAGCGCGGCGACCGGGTCGTCGGTGTGGCGCAGACCCACGGTGAAGGTGTCGCCCGACAGCACCGGTTGAACGGGGCTGGCGATGCCGATCTGCGTCGCGACGTCGAAGCCGCCCTGCCGGGCCAGGTGCGCCGCGATCATGCCGCCCTGCGAGTACCCGACGATGTGCAGGCGATCGCCGCTGACCGCACCGGCCGCGGCGAGGGCGCGCTCGACCGCGAGATACGACGACGATTCCTCGCCGAAGTACAGCTGAAGGTTCGAGCCCATGTCCCACGGCTCGTCTGCGTCGACGAGCGTCCGCGTGCCGTCGATGTAGACGACGAACTGCGATTCGCCCGACGCGAACCGGTACTCCTCGACCCGTACGCGGGCTTCATCGTTGCCGTCTCGTCCCGGCATCCGGTCGATGATGTCGACGAGCGAGGTCGGCGCCGCCTCTCGGCCCGACGCCTGGTGCCGACTGAGTTCGACGACGGATGCCGCGGCTCCGATCGGCCGCAGCGGCGGCGCATCGGCGGGGACGACCCCGAGGTGGACGGCGCGGATGGCGGCCGTGAGCGCGGTGAGTGCGGGCC
>CAUPYO010000290.1:0-3614 GCA_963515565.1 uncultured Microbacterium sp. | reverse complement strand
GTACTGCTCGAGCTGGCGCACGGTCGGCGAGATGATCGCCGGGTCCATGATGCGGATGGATGCGGTGGTCTCGGCATCCGATCGCAACTGGCCCGGGGCGGCGTTCGTCACGGCCTGGAAGTCGCTCTTGGTAAGACCGTCGATGCCGTAGGCCTTCTTCGTGGCGTCGATGTTGCGCTGGTAGTACGGGCTTTCCAGAGTCTCCTGGTTGGGACGCACCTGGATGTTCGTGACGACCCACGGGTAGGCGATGCCCACGACGAGCGCCGACACGATGAGAAGTCCGGTGCCGATGAGCGGGAACCGCCAGCGGCCGATGACGGCCGTGACGATGAACAGCACCGCGACGATCGCGGCGGCGATGGCGAGGATCGTGAGGCCGGGGATGATCGCGTGGTCGTCGACATAGCTGGCGCCGGTGATGCGGTCGCTCTGCTGGGTCAAGGTCTTGTAGCGGTCGAGCCACAGGCTCCCCGCCTGCACCACCAGGTACAGAGCGGCGATCACCGCGAGCTGGATGCGCGCCGCCTTCGAGATGCGCAGCTCACGCTGACCGATACGCACCGATCCGTACAGATACGCCACGAGGGCGGTGACGACCAGGGAGACGAGCAGGACGGCCGACGCGAAACCGAGCGCCGAGCTGTAGAAGGGCAACGAGAACAGGTAGAAACCCGTGTCCATCTGGAACTGCGGGTCGGCATCACCCGTGCTGACACCGTTGGCCCAGAGCCACACGGTCTCCCACTGCGACGAGGCGGCGAACCCGGCGAAGAACCCGAAGAACACCGGGATCCCCCACATCGCGAGCCGTCGCAGAGGTTCCACCACCTCCTGGTAGTGGTCGAGCTGCGACGTCAGACGCGCGTAGACCGGCCGCAGCCGATACGCCAGCTGGATGGCCGCGAACAGTGGCAACGCCATGGCGACGAAGCCGACGACGAACATGATCGCCCGCGCCGTCCACTGCGTCCACAGCACGCTCGAGAAGCCGAGCTGGTCGTACCACAACCAGTCCGCGTAGAGGCTGGCGAACACGAAGAAACCCACCACGATCACGGCGATCACGGCGAGCGTGATGGCGATGGCGCGACGGAAGGGATTCGGCGTGGCCTGGTTCGGCGCTGAGGTCGTGGTCACCCCACCATCCTAGGCGGGGCTCTTCTTCAGGGACGCTGAGGAACCTCCCAGGATGCCGAGAGCCTCAGCGGCAGGTCGGCAACGCGTCGAGATCGCCTTTGTCGCGGATCGTGGACAGGGCGGTCAGGGAGTCTTTGAGGGTGGCGACGGAGAATACTCTGAGCCCGTCCGGCACGTGCCCGACGACCTCGTCGCAGTTGTCCTTCGGGGCGAGGAAGTAGGTGGCTCCGGCTCCGACGGCGCCGTACATCTTCTGACGGATGCCGCCGATCGGGCCGACCGTGCCGGTCGCGTCGATGGTGCCGGTGCCGGCGACGTTCTCGCCGCCGTTGAGCGTGCCGTCGGAGAGCGTGTCGATGATGCCGAGCGCGAACATCATGCCGGCGCTCGGCCCGCCCACGTTGTTGAGCTGGATCGTCACATCGATCGGGAAGTCGTAGTCGTGCATCGACGAGATGCCCACGACCCAGCTCGTCGTGCCGTTCACGGTCGCCTGCTTCGGCGTGATGTCGACGTTGAGGCTCGCCCCCGCGCGCTCGATCGTGAGCGTCACCGGGGCGCCCGACCCGGCGTTGATGATGCTGCGCAACTGGTCGGTCTCGGTGATCGGCTGACCGTTGGCGGCTCGAACGATGTCGTCCTTCTGCAGGATGCCCTGAGCCGGCGAATCATCGGTCAGCGCGTAGACGCGCACCATGGGCTTCACGTCGTAGCCGAGCTCGGTGAGAGCGGCGGCCGTCGCTTCCTTCTGCGAGTCGACCATCATGACGGCGCTCTCCTGGTTGCGCTGGTCGGTGGTCTGCCCCTCGGGGAAGACCTCGTCGATCGGCAGCACGGCCTTGGACGGATCGAACCAGGCCAGGGCGAGCTCGAACCACGAGGGTGTGCGCTCACGATTGCCGACGACCTGCACGGTGAGCAGGTCGAGCGCGCCGGAGGTGGGGTAGGTGGGCGCGCCCGCGACGGTGATCAACGGCACTTCGGCCCCCTTGGAGTCCTCCGTGGTGCCGAGCGTGTTGAAGACGGGCCCCGGACGCTGGATCACGTAATTGGTGGGGATGAGCGTCAACGCGAGCAGAGCCACGAGCGCCACGGCGAGTGCCCACACGCCGACGCGCAGCGAACGAGACAACGGGCGGCGGCGGGCAGGCACGATCGTCGTGCCCTCGTCGAACAGTGCCACAGCAGACCTTCCCGGCCGATCGTTCGCGATCGGCGTACACGCGACATCCTCCATCGCGGGCCGAGGCGGCCGTGCGGGGAAGTCCAGCCATTAGCGTAGAACGCAACGTGAACCGCCTGCTGAAAGGCGCCTGAAATGGCTGACGACGACAACCCGGACCGCCCCGACGACAACGACTTCCAGGACATGCTGCGCAACCTGCTCGGCGGCGGCGCGGGCCTCGACCCCGCGCAACTCGAGGGCCTGTCCCGCATGGGCGTCGACCCGGCGATGCTGCAGCAGTTGATGGCGCAACTGCAGCACGCGTTCGCCACCGGCAGCGACGACGGCATCGACTGGAGCGCAGCGAAGACGCAGGCACTGCACCTGGCCAACAAGGACGGCCTGGGCATCAGCTCCGGCGACAAACAGGACTTCGATCAGGCTTTTGCGCTCGCCACCCTATGGTTGGGCGAGGCGACGACGATCTCCGACCTCTCCGCACCGCCGCAGGCGATGACCCGCGGGCAGTGGGTGGAAGCCACCCTGCCGGTGTGGCAAGACCTCGCGGAGCCGGTGGCCGACTCCATCGCCGGAGCGCTGACGTCCGCGATCGACGAGCAGACGCCGGAGGAGATGAAGCAGCTCATCGCGGGCGCCGGTACTTTCATGCGCCGGGTGGGCGGTTCGCTGTTCGCCGCTCAGCTCGGTGGCGTCATCGGTCGGCTCTCGCAGGAGGTGCTCTCCGGTGGCGACGTGGGCATCCCGGTCATGCCCGACGGCGCCGCCGTCATCCTCCCCCAGAACTTCGCCGATTTCGCCCGCGACCTCGACGTCACCGACGACCAGCTCGCGCTGTATCTCAGCACACGAGAGCTCGCGCACGCACGCCTGTTCCGCCACGCCCGCTGGCTTCGACTACACGTGATCTCGCAGGTGACCGAGTTCGCCCGCGGCATCCACGTCGACACCGGCGCGCTCGAAGAGCTCGCCTCCCGGTTCGACCCCTCCTCCCCCGACGAACTGCGCTCCGCGATCGAGTCCGGCGCGCTCCTGCCGCAGCGCACGCCGGCGCAGGATGCCGCGCTGGCGCGCCTGGAGAACCTGCTGGCCACGATCGAGGGGTGGGTCGACGTCGTGACCAGCGACGCCACCGGTCGGCTGCCCGAGGCGCCGAAGATCGCCGAGGCGGTGCGTCGGCGGCGCGCTGTCGGCGGCCCGGCGGAGCAGGCGATGGCCTCCCTCGTCGGCCTGGAACTGCGCCCGCGGCGCCTTCGTGAGGCCGCGGCGATGTGGCAGGCCGTGACGGATG
>CAUPYO010000289.1:0-3618 GCA_963515565.1 uncultured Microbacterium sp. | reverse complement strand
CCCCTACACAGCCTCGCCCGGGCGCACAGCCGCCGATGCAGCGGCCCGCCCCGCTTCCGACCGAGCCGGCGCCGCAGACCCGGCCCATCTCCATCGACGCTCGGGAGGTCGACCTCGGTGAGCTCGGCCTGGGTGACATCGACCTCGGCAAGTTGGGTGTCGCCGACCGCACGCGCCGAGAAACCGACGAGAACGACGAAGTGGGACCCACCTCATGAGGATGCAACTGATTCTCGGCGAGGCGCTCACGGGACTTCGCCGCAACGCGTCGATGGTGATCTCCGTCGTGCTGGTGACCTTCGTGTCGCTGACGTTCGTCGGCGCGGCCATGCTCATGCAGATGCAGATCGGCAAGATGCGCGACTACTGGTCGGATCGCGCGCAGGTGTCGATTCTGATGTGCCGGGCCGATTCGACGGCGACGACCTGCGCCGACGGTGCCGCGACCCAGGAGCAGATCGACGCGGTCTCGCAGCGGCTGTCGAGCCCCGCGCTCGGTGGGGTCGTTCGCGATGTGCGCTTCGAGTCGTCGGACGAGGCATACCAGAACCTGCTCAAGCTGTACGGCGACGAGTACAAGGACTACGTCACGCCCGCTCAGCTGGGTGACACGTACTTCGTGGGCCTCGTCGACCCGGAGAAGGCCGATGTCATCACCGAGGCGTTCAACGGTGCGAAAGGCGTCGAGGGCGTCAAGAACCAGCTGCAATATCTCGAGCCCCTGTTCTCGGCGCTCACCATCGCGACGTACATCGCTGTCGGCATCGCCGGGCTGATGCTGATCGCCGCGGTGTTGTTGATCGCTACGACCATTCGTCTGTCTGCGTACGCGCGAAGACGGGAGGTGGGCATCATGAGACTCGTGGGCGCCTCGAATCGATTCATCCAGACGCCGTTCATCCTCGAGGGCGTGTTCGCCGCGTTCATCGGATCGGTGATGTCGGGAGCGGCGATCCTCGTCGGCGTGCACTTCGGTGTCGATCAGTACCTCAAGGGTCGCGTGAACTTCATCACCGAATGGGTCAACCTCGGCGACGCCGCCATCGTCATCCCGCTGATCATCATCATCGGTCTGGTTCTCGCCGCGCTGTCGGCAGGCTTCGCGATCCGCCGGTGGCTGCGGGCGTGAGATAGACTGACGGGCTGCCGTGTCTGCGGCATCCCGTCGAACGTCGGCGGACCACTCAGCAGGACCAGCCCACGAAGGATCAGCCATGCCCAGGGAACGCGGGGAGAAGGTCGTCGCGACCAACCGTCGCGCGCGCCACGACTACGCCATCGAGAAGACCTACGAGGCAGGCCTTGTGCTCACCGGCACCGAGGTCAAGTCGCTGCGGCAGGGGCGCGCGAACCTGAGCGACGGTTACGCCTACATCGACGGCGGACAGGCCTACCTCGACGCCGTGCACATTCCGGAGTATTCGCAGGGTCATTGGACCAACCACGCCTCCAAGCGCACGCGCAAGCTGTTGCTGCACAAGGAAGAGATCGTCAAGCTCTCGCACGCGGTCAGTGCCGGCGGATACACGCTCGTGCCGCTCAAGCTGTACTTCTCCGACGGACGCGCCAAGGTCGAGATCGCGGTCGCCAAGGGCAAGCGCGAGTTCGAGAAGCGTCAGACCCTTCGTGAGCGCGAAGACAAGCGCGAGGCCGAACGCGCCATGCGCAGTCGCAACCGCCTCGGCGAATAGCTCGCGGCGCCCCCGTCACCGCGCGACGAAACGCGCTTCGACTCCCGCCGACACCACGATCTCCTCGGGACGGAACTGCACCGCGGAGCCGACAGCGTCGAACGCGGCGGCTTTCGCCATTATCCGCGCCGGAGGGGCGGATGCCGACCCCAGCAACCCGAGGTCGGCGATCTCTACCGGCCGCACATCATGGCGCCCGATCGCCGCGGCGTAGGCGGTCGCACGAGCGACGGCAACGGCCACCGCATCCGTCGCGACCTCACGTTCTATCCGTGAACGTGTCTCGGGCGTCAGCTGCCACTCGACGGCGCCCACCTGCAGGCCGTCTGTCGCGGCGACGCCGTTGAGCCAGTCGGAGAGGGCGACCGGATCGGCGAAGGTCGCCGAGAACTCCACCGCCGCGTGATGCACCAGATCGAGCTGCTTTCCCTCGTTGTTCCAGGGCCGGTCGGCCCAGACCGACATGCGCGAGCTGCTCCAGTCGATGAGCGTCCCGGCCGCGGCCAGGGCGGTGAGCTCAGCTCGCAGTGGCTCGTTCAGTGCGGTGACGCGCTCGACGACGGCGCTGCGCATCGGCCCGTCCGCACACGCCGACACGTGCACCACGGCACGCTCGGGGAGCATGCTCGTCTGGCTTTCGCCACGGACGGTGATCGTGACATCGCTCATGGGGTAAACTGTAATGCTCGGGTGCCAGCGGCATCCGGTGACAACTCCACAGCGTGACAGTGGCTCATTCGCCGCAAGGCACTTCACTGCAAGACCTACGGGGCTGATCGGTTTCGACAGCGTCTGTGAATCTGCGAGAAGCGGGCCGAGGATGCAGGGTTATCTCGTTAACGATCTCTGCGAAACTATAAGTGCCGAATCCAAGCGCACTGACTTCGCCCTCGCTGCCTAAGCGAGCCCGATAGTCCGTCAGACCGTGTGTGATCCCGCCACGGATCCTGGCGTCATCTAGGGATCTTGCTGTGTGACGGCGTCTGGACGTCACGCGGGACTCTTTCCAGGCTGGGCTTGTCGACTTAGGTGTCTGTGACAAAGGTCGGAGCCGAGCAGAACGTCTTCACAGACTGCGCCCGGAGAAAACGCAGTATCCCAGCGTTGGACGGGGGTTCGATTCCCCCCAGCTCCACGATGTCACTGTCACGCTTATCGAGTTGAGAAGACCGTCCCTCGAGGCGGTCTTCTGCATGTGTGGCACGTCTTGTGGTCGCATCCGACCCCGGCGATCGCCGAATCACATGACGAACGCGCGGATGGTGTCCAGCAATAGCTGCGGTGTCTCGATTTGCGGCACATGCCCGGTGCCTTTCAGCAGGGCGAACTGAGCACCCGGTATCGCGTCGGCATACGCGCGGCCGTAGTCGGCATCGGCGATGCGGTCGGCCTCACCCCAGATCACGAGAGTCGGCACGTCGATCGATCCCAACCGGGGAAGGAGCGCGGGGTCGGCCATCGTGCCGCCATAGACGGAGAGCGCGTCGCGGTTGCCGAGTGCGATGGCGCGAGCATCGGGAGCCAGGCTCGACGGGTCGGGAATGACGGCGATCGAAGGGTCGTAGTAGCTGTGCTCGGCGATCTGACCCGGGCTCAGGGCGAAGAAGTCGGCGACCGGGTGTTCCGGTACCTCGATGCCGACGGCGTCGATGAGGATGAGTCGGCCGATGCGGTCTGAGCCTCGCAGCCCGAGTTCGGCGGCAATCCAGCCACCCAGGGAGTTGCCGATCACCGTCACGTCGCGCAGGTCCAACGTGTCGAGCAGGCCCGCGTAGAGCTCGGCAAGCCCTGCGACGGTCGTGAGGGTTTCTGGTCGAGAGGTGCCCCCGAAGCCCGGGTGCGTCGGCGTCATCACGCGGCTGCCCGTGCTTGCCCTCAGCAGATCGGCGAAGCCGGCAACCGATGCGGGGCCCGCACCTCCGTGGAG
>CAUPYO010000288.1:0-3620 GCA_963515565.1 uncultured Microbacterium sp. | reverse complement strand
CCGTATGGCCGTGCTCGGCGATGGCGGCCATCGAGGGAAACAGCCGATCCAGACCGTCGTAGCCCTCGACGCGCTCGCCCAGACGGTCGGTCAGGGCGGTGAGCGCGGTGCGGGCAGCGGCGACCGAGATCTGCTGGCCGATCATGGCGCGGATGAGCATCTCGTGCGGGTCGGCGGCGCCGGGCACCCGGATGCCGGGAACGCGACGCACCAGCGGCGCAATGGCCTCATGCGTCGACAGCGCCGCGTCGACCGCGATCGGGTCGGCATCCAGGTCGAACAGCCGCCGCACCCGGGAGACGAGGGTGGGAAGGTCGGCGAGGTGACGGAGTCTCGCGCGGAGGCGCACGCGGCCCGCGGCATCACGTCGGACCACGAACCACGCCGGGCCCCCCGGCATCCGCAGCACGCGGGCGAACGAGTCGGCGGTCGCCGATTCCGTTCCGGCGACCGCGCGCGCCTGCATCCAGGCGAACAGGCCGTCAGCGTCGAGCGGTCCGCGATGAGGCAGGACGAGCTCGATGGTGCCCGCCGCGGCGACGCCGACGGGGGCGGCCGAGGCAGGACGGCGCGCACGCAGCTCGCGGGGCGCCAGACCGAACACCTCGCGCACCGTCTCGTTGAACTGGCGGACGCTCGCAAAACCGGCGGAAAAGGCCACGTCCGAGGCCGCCAGGTCGGTCGAGACGAGCAGCATCCGCGCCGTGTGCGCCCGCTGCGCGCGCGCCAGAGCCAGCGGGCCGGCGCCGAGTTCGGCCGTCAGCAGGCGCGTGAGGTGGCGCGCCGAGTATCCGAGGCGAGCGGCGAGTCCGGGCACCCCCTCGCGTTCGACGATGCCGTCGGCGATGAGGCGCATGGCCCGCCCGGCGATGTCGCTGCGCAGATCCCATTCGGGTGAGCCGGGGGCGGCTTCCGGCAGGCAGCGCTTGCAGGCACGGTAGCCGGCTTCGTGTGCGGCCGCTGACGTCGGGTAGAACGTGACGTTGGCGGCCTTCGGCGTGCGGGCCGGGCAGCTGGGCCGGCAGTAGATTCCGGTCGAGCGCACGGCCGTGACGAACTGACCGTCGAAGCGGGCGTCGCGCGCGTCGATCGCGCGGTAGCGCTCATCGAACGTCATCGCGGTGGCGGCGCTGACCGTGCTCATGCGTCTAGCCTGACACGGCACGGGGCGCCCGGCTCGCGGAAATCGGACACGACAGCGCGGCGTCCGCGACGCCACCGACGACGCCCGTCAGTGGAAGAAGTGCCGCTCCCCCGTGAAGAACATCGTGACGCCGGCCGCGCGCGCGGCGTCGATGACTTCCTGGTCGCGCACCGATCCGCCCGGCTGGACGATCGTGCGAATGCCCGCGTCGATGAGTACCTGCGGGCCGTCGGCGAACGGGAAGAACGCGTCGGATGCCGCGACCGATCCGGCCGCGCGGTCGCCCGCCCGCTCGACCGCGAGGCGGCACGAGTCGACGCGGTTGACCTGTCCCATACCGATGCCGACGGTGGCCAGGCCCTGTGCCAGCACGATCGCGTTGGACTTCACCGCGCGGCACGCCTTCCACGCGAAGATGAGGCCCTCCATTTCATCGGCGCTCTCCGGGCGCTCACCCGACACGAGCTCCCAGTTCTTGGCGACCGACTCGATGTCGTCGGGGAAGCGGTCGGCGTCCTGCAGCAGCAGGCCGCCCGACAGCAGACGCACGTCCATGGGCTCCTGACGCCAGTCGGCCGGCAGGCGCAGAACGCGCAGGTTCTTCTTCAACTTGAACACCTCGAGCGCTTCGGGCTCGAAGTCGGGCGCGACGATGACCTCGGTGAAGATGTCGCGGAGGTTCTCGGCCATCTTCAGCGTCACCGTGCGGTTGGCCGCGATGACGCCGCCGAACGCCGACACCGGGTCGCACTCATGCGCCCGCAGGTGCGCCGACGCGATCGGGTCGAGGGCATTGGGGGCGGCGACCGCGATTCCGCAAGGGTTGGCGTGCTTGATGATCGCGACGGCGGGCTTGACCATGTCGAATGCGGCGCGCAGGGCGGCATCCGCGTCGACGTAGTTGTTGTACGACATCTCCTTGCCCTGCAGCTGCGCCGCCTGGGCGATGCCATGAGCGCCGGCACGGGTGTAGATCGCGGCGCGCTGGTGAGAGTTCTCGCCGTAGCGCAGGGTCGTGAGGCGCTCCGCTTTGATCGTCAGGTGCTGCGGCAGGTCGCCTTCGGGTTCGAGCGTCTCTTCGGCGAACCAGGTGGCCACGGCGCGGTCGTAGGCAGCCGTGTGCGCGAAGGCGCGCGCGGCGAGCTCGCGGCGCTGCGCGAGCGAGGTTCCGCCCGCACCGAGGGCCTCGATGATGGCCGGGTACGACTCGGGCGAGACGGCGATGGCGACGTTCGCGAAGTTTTTCGCAGAGGCGCGCACCATCGCGGGGCCGCCGATATCGATCTGCTCGACGACCGCGTCGCCGACGGCGCCGGACGCGACGGTCTCCACGAACGGATAGAGGTTCACGACGACGAGTTCGAAGGGCAGGATGCCGAGGTCACCCAGCTGCGTCTCGTGATCCTCCAGACGCAGGTCGGCCAGAAGTCCCGCGTGCACGCTCGGGTGCAGCGTCTTGACCCGACCGCCCAGCGACTCGGGGAAGCCGGTGATGTCCGCGACGTCCTTGACCGGGATGCCCGCATCGCGCAGCAGTGCTGCCGATCCGCCGGTCGAGACGATCTCGACACCGGCCGCGTTCAGAGCCTGGGCCAGCGGCAGGAGGTCGGTCTTGTCGCTGACCGACACCAGTGCGCGGCGGACGGGAACGAGGTCACGGGATCGGTAGAGGGCGGGATCGACGGCAGGACCGGCCATGCGGGACTCCAGTGTTCGAGGGTGTTCGGATCAATCAGGAAGCGGAGAACGCGGTGAGTTCGAGCTCGCCGCGGGCGATCGCGCGCACGACGTCGATGAGGAGGCGTCGTTCGACGGGCTTGATGCGTTCGTGCAACGTGTGTTCGGTGTCGTCGGGCCGTACCTCGACGCGCTCCTGGGCGAGGATCGGCCCGCTGTCCACGCCGTTGTCCACGACGATGACGCTCGCTCCGGTCACCGTGGCGCCGGCCGCCAGCGCGTCGCGGACGCCGTGCGCTCCGGGGAACTCCGGAAGGTAGGCCGGGTGGGTATTGATGAGCCGCGGCGACCAGGCATCGACCACCGATGCCGGCAGCAGCCGCATGAGACCGCTCAGGACGACGAGGTCGGGGTTCCAGACGCGCAGCTGTCGGTCGAGCTCCTCGCCCCAGTGCTCCCGGGTCTCGAACTCGCGAAACGGCACGAGGAAGGTGGGGATGCCGAAGGCTTCGGCATGCGCGAAGCCGTCGGCCTGCCGGTCGGCTCCGACGACGACGACGCGGGCCGGGAATCCGGGGTCGGCGGCGGCCTCGAGGAGCGCCCGGAGATTGGAGCCGGTGCCCGAGATCAGAACCGCGACCGTCAGCACCCGGTCAGTCTACCGGCGTCACGAGGGCGGTCTGCGGTCGCTGCGTCGCAGGCGCGAACAGCGCGATGGCGGCGCCTACGGCAAGCTCCACACCGACCGAGAAGGCGAGCGGTCCCGCAGCGACGCCGACCTCGGCGAGGCGACCGGGAC
>CAUPYO010000287.1:0-3652 GCA_963515565.1 uncultured Microbacterium sp. | reverse complement strand
ACGAAGAACTCGCGCGGTTCATCGTGCGCTGGCTGTCGGTGGAGACCACCCAGGGCCGGCTCCGCATCGAAGAGCTGGTGCGTCGCTATCCGCACGTGCGCTACACCGAGACCGTCGACGAGTTCCGTCAGGTCGCCAGCGTCACCGACACCGCCACGGTGCTCGTCGACGGCGGCTACGTGTACGACGCCGAGCTGATGCGGCTCGTGCCCGATATCTTCCCCGGGGTGACGGTGGAGAAGGTCGACGTGCTCGACGAGATCGACCGCCTCGATCTGCCGCCGCTCGATGACCGCGCGGCGGCCCTCGACCTCGAACGCCGCGCTGCCGCGTCGCTGTCGGAGGTAGACGTGTTGGTGCGCGCATTCGATCGCGCCGATCTCCCCGGCCTGTTCGTCTCCGACCCGGCTGTGCTGCGCGCCCTCGACCGCGGACGGGCGCGAAGCGCCGGCGGTTCACTGTGGGGCGGGGTGCTCGACCGCGCCGCGGCGGCGCAGGGCGACGTCTCTGCCGGCTCCGCCCCGGCCGCGCGGCTGTGCCTGAACTGGACCAACGACGTCGTGCGTCGCCTCGCCGCCGCGCCCGACGGCGAGGTCTTCGGCCTGAGCGTGCGCCTGTTGTACGTGCAGTCGCTCCTGGCTGGCCACCATCCGCTCGGCTCCGACGATCGCGCACTGCTGACCTCGTCACTGTCGCAGCTGCTCGGTCGCGCGCTTCAGGCCGAGACGCCCGGCGCAGGTCACGCCGTGACGGCCTCCCCCACGCCCGACGTCCGCCACGAAGGAGAATCATGACGAGCTACGCCACCCGCATCCGCAGCCTCTTCGACGAGATCGACCGCACGCCGTGGGGCCCGCAGGAGCGCGCGCTCGTGGCCGAAGCCGTCGCGCTGGCACAGGAAAGCGGTGACGAGCGGCTCGAGTACGAAGCGCGCATGCGTCAGACCTCCAGTGCGAACATGATCGGCGACACCGACGTGATGCTGACCTCGTTCGCGTGGTGTCTGGCCCACCACGACAGCGATCCAGAACGGTTCCCGGCAGTGGTGGAGCCCGCCGGCGACCTGCTCTGGCAGTACAAGTGGATGGCCGGGGCGCTCTCGAACTCGCCGGAGTTCGCGACCACGCAGATCGCCGCCGTGCTCGATGACATGGACGAGCACTACCGGCGCGCCGGAATCGGGTCTTCGGGCGTGCTGATGGCGCGCTTCGAAGACGCCTGGTCGGCCGGACGCATGGACGAAGCGGCCGAGCTGCAGCGGAAGCTGGAAGCGACGCCCCGCGACGATTACAGCCACTGCGACGCGTGCGTGCGCAGCCAGTTCGCCGGATTCTTCGCCGAGACCGGCCGCGAGGACGAGGCCATCCGCCTGGTGCAGGAGATGCTCGACGGCGGCTTCTCGTGCGGCGAGGAGCCCGAGCACGCCCTCGCTCGCATCCTGCTGCCGTACCTGCGGGCGGGAAAGCTCGACGATGCGCGCTCGGCGCACCTGCGCAGCTACCGGCTGGCCAAGGACAATGCCGCCAACCTCGCGATCATCGCCCACAACGTCGTGTTCTGCGCGGTGACCGGAAACGAGGCGCGCGCGCTCGCGCTGGTCGAGAAGCACCTTCCCTGGCTCGTGCACGACGGCTTGGATGCCGCGGCGCACGAGACCGCCCTCGCCTCGTTCGCCGTCGGCCTCGACGCCGTGGCGGCGGCAGGCCACCCCGATACCCCGGTGCGCGGGTCGGACGCGCGCGAGCTGGTGAGCGTGTTCGGCGAGCACGACGGTCCGTGGACCGCGGCGGACCTGGCTGCTCGTGCGTGGCAGGAGGCGCAGACGATCGCCGCCTCCTTCGATGCCCGCAACGCTACCGACGCCCATGCCCGCGAGCTCGCGAGGCTTCGTGCGGCGGCGACCGAACGCTACGACGTGCCGATTCGTTCGCACGAGTTCTCGACGCTCACCCCGGCGGTGGTTCCGCAGACGGCGCAGCAGCGCGTGCAGCGCGCCCTGCTGCTCAGCAGCGCCGGCTCCAGCGCCGCGATCGACGCGATCCGCGCCGCACTTCCCGACGCCCACGGCGACGACCGCGTGGCGCTCACCTCTCATCTGGTCTCCGCCCTCGCCTCGTACGGCCGGACCGACGAGGCCGCGGCGGCGCTCGCCGAACGAATCCCCGTGCTGCGCGCCGAGGGGCACATGGTGCAGGCAGCACTCGAGGAGAAGCTGGGGCTCGTGCTGTTCGGCGTCGATCTCGTTGAGGCGTTGCCGCGCGTCGAGGCCGAACTCGCCGTGCTCGGCGCCGAGCCCGTCGCTTCGCGCGCCGACCGCCTGGCGTCGCTCGCGCTCGGTCGCCTCTGGGCGGGTGAGCACGAAGCCGCGGCATCCGCCGGGCAGGGCGCCGCGGAGCTGTTCGCAGAGGCCGGCGACATCCGCCGCGCCCACGGGATGCGGCTGCTCGAAGCCGACGCACGCTCCGCCGAGGGAGACGGGGCGAGAGCTGCGGAGATTCTCGACGCACTGTTGGCCGACCCCGCGGTCGACGACGGTCGCCGCGTTCGCACCTTGGTCACCCGCGCCCGCCTGCACGGGGCCGTGGAGGACTTCGCGGCCGGTGCGACGGCGGCCGACGACGCGGCGCGAATCGCGGTGTCGATCGGCGTGGACGATGCCATGACC
Source organism: uncultured Microbacterium sp. (assembly GCA_963515565.1). Lineage (GTDB taxonomy): Bacteria > Actinomycetota > Actinomycetes > Actinomycetales > Microbacteriaceae > Microbacterium. Next base: position 987 of record CAUPYO010000287.1, on the reverse strand, counting down.
TCGGAGGCGTTCCTGCTCGCAGCCATGCTGCATGAAGACGCGGGCGCTGCGGCGGAGGCCGTGGGCCGTTACCGTGTCGCGGCCGAACGCCGTGACACGGCGGGACTGCCGAGCACCGACGTACGCTTCCGGCAGGGGCGGGCGATGCTCGCGGCCGGATATGCAGCCGAGGCCGTCGACACGCTGAACGATGTGCTCCGCGAAGAGAGCGAGAACGGCGTCGAAGCGGCATCGCGCGCACTGACGGCGGCACTGCTCGCGCAGGCGCTTCAGGCGGCCGAGGAATACGGCAACGCCGTCGGCGCATGGTCGTACGCCGCCGATCTGCGCGAGGAGGCGGAGGATGCCGTCGGTCGCGCCTACGCCCTCGTTCAGCAGGGCCGGCTGCTGGCCCGCTTCGGCGCCACCGACGACGCGATCGAGGTGCTGACCGAGGCCGTGGGCATCGTCCGCGGCAACGAGGATGAAGTGGGATTGCTGGCCGACGGCCTGCACACCCTCGCCCAGGCCCACCAGCAGCGCGGCGACGACGAAGCGCTCGTGCTGATCGAAGAAGCGCTCGAGCTCGGGCGCCGCCACGACGCCGACTGGTTCGTGGCCGACGTGCTCGACACACGCGCCCGTCTGCACGCGTCGCGCGGCGAGATCGACGCGGCGGTGGCCACGGCGCTGCAGGCGGCCGACGGATTCGCCGGTGCGGGAGACATCGGCGGCGCGGGTGGCTCGGAACTGCTGGCGGCCCGTGTGCTGCGTGAAGCCGATCGCCCCGGCGACGCCGTCGCGCTGTACCGTGCCGCGTTCGACCACGCGAGCGAGATCGAACCGCTGCGTCAGACCGTCGCTCTGGAGCTCGGCGACGTGCTCGAAAGCCTCGGTCGGCACGCGGAGGCCGCCGAGGTGCGCGCCGTGGGGGGCGGGGGGGCCCGCCGCCCCGGCCGGCCCCCGCGCCGCGGGGGGTGGGGGGGGTGAGGGAACCCACCACCCCCC
>CAUPYO010000286.1:0-3663 GCA_963515565.1 uncultured Microbacterium sp. | reverse complement strand
GTCCGGAGTCGTTCCACTCATGCACGATCTCATCGCGGCGGGCGAGCACCGCCGCGACATCGACCGGGCCGGGGCGTGCGGCGAGAGCGCCTGGCGTATCGTGCGCATCGGCGCGCGCCGCGCCCGCGCGCAGCAGCACCTTGGAGGGCATGCAGGCCCAGTAGGAGCATTCGCCGCCGACGAGCTCCGACTCGACGATGGCGACCGTCAGCCCACCCTGCACGGCACGGTCGGCGACGTTCTCGCCGACGGGACCGGCTCCGATCACGATGAGGTCGTACTCTGCAGCATCCATCCCTCACGCATACCCGACTATGACGTCAGATGCCAGGCCCCGCCCCGGTGTCGGCGGTATGTGGTTGGCTGGACTCTCCGACCAGGAGGACGTATGGCGATCGAGTTCCGCTCCGTCACGAAGCGATTCCCTGACGGCACGACCGCGGTGGACGACTTCAGTCTCGTCCTGCCCGCGCACAAGACGACCGTGTTCGTCGGCTCGTCCGGTTGTGGCAAAACGACGCTGCTGCGGATGATCAACCGGCTCATCGAGCCGACCAGTGGAGAGATCACGATCGACGGCGAATCCATCGCCGATCGCGACCCCGTGCAGCTGCGCCGCGGCATCGGCTACGTGCTGCAGAATGCCGGGCTCCTCCCTCACTTCAGCGTCATCGACAACGTCGCCACCGTGCCGGTGCTCAACGGCATCCCGAAGAAGCAGGCGCGCGCACGGGCGCTCGAACTGCTCGACATCGTCGGGCTCGACCGCGCACTCGCCGACCGGTATCCGCGCCAGCTCTCCGGCGGTCAGCAGCAGCGGGTCGGCGTGGCGCGCGGGCTCGCGGCCGACCCCAACATCCTGTTGATGGACGAGCCGTTCGGCGCGGTCGATCCCATCGTGCGCAAAGAGCTGCAGACCGAGACCCGGCGTCTGCAGCGCGACCTCGACAAGACCGTCGTGTTCGTCACCCACGACATCGACGAGGCCTTCCTCCTCGGCGATCAGGTCGTGATCCTCGAGAAGGGCGCCCACATCGCCCAGGTGGGCACGCCCGACGAGATCATCGAGAACCCCGCCAGCGACTTCGTCGCCGAGTTCGTCGGCGTCGAGCGCGGCTCGCGCGCGCTCACGCCGAAGAAGACGGCCCGCGGCACCGTGTTGGTCGACGCCGCCGGGCGCACACAAGGCGTGCTCGTCGGCGACACGGACGGCACGATCGGGGCACCGTGAACTGGGTCACCGACAACACCGAGCTCATCTGGGACCTCACCCTGTCGCACCTGCGACAGAGCACCATCGCGATCGTGGCGGCCTTCGTCATCGCCGTGCCGCTGGGCTGGCTCGCCTGGCGCTACACCCGTCTGCGCGGGTCGGTGCTCACGACGATCGGCCTGCTGTACACCATTCCCTCGCTGGGGCTTTTCGCACTGCTGTGGGCCGTGTTCGGCATCCCCTACCTGTCGGAGAGCAACCTGGTCATCGCGCTCACCGTCTACGGCGTCGCGATCATGACGCGATCGGTAACCGACGGCCTCGATTCCGTCGAACCCGCCACCCGCGAGGCGGCGGTGGCCGTGGGCTACGGACCGTGGCGGCGTTTCTGGACCGTTGATCTGCCCCTGGCGGGGCCCGTGCTGCTGGCCGGGCTGCGTGTCACCTCCACCTCGACGATCGCGCTCGCCACCGTCGGCATCCTCATCGGTGTCGAGAATCTCGGCTATCTCTTCACCAACGGCTTGCAGCGACGCATCCTCCCCGAGGTCGTGACCGGCGTCGTGCTGGTCGTGATCATCGCGCTCGTGCTCGACCTGTTGCTCGTCTCCCTCGGCCGCATGCTCTTGCCCTGGCTGCCGCGCCGCGAGAACAACCGGGCCGACCGACGTGCGCTGCGCCGGTTCGCTGCGGAGGGCGCCGCATGAACCTCTTTCTCGACGCGTTCGCCTGGGTCTTCTCCCCCGCTCGCCTGACCGGGTCGCTGCCGCTGCCGGAAGCGATCGCGCAACACCTCGCTTTCACCTTCGGCTCCGTGCTGATCGCGGCGCTGATCGCCATCCCCGCCGGCTGGGCCATCGGCCACACCGGCCGTGGTCGTGAGTTCGCCGTGGCCCTGTCGGGAGCAGCGCGCGCCATCCCGACGCTCGGCCTCGTCGTGCTGCTGTACCTGCTCGTCGGCGTGGTCTACAAGAGCCAGGCGGCAGTGGTCGCCTTCGTCATCCTGGCGATCCCGTCGATCCTCGCCGGCGCGTATGCCGGGTTCGAGGCGATCGACCGTGCGACGATCTCCGCCGCGCGGGCCGTGGGGATGACCGGGCGACAGGTGCTCTTCAAGGTCGAGGTGCCGCTCGGCCTGCCGCTGCTCATCGGCGGCGTCCGCTCCGCCACCCTTCAGGTCGTCGCCACGGTCACCATCGCCACCTACGTCGGCCTCGGCGGCTTGGGTTTCTACATCATCCAGGGCATCCAACTGCGCGACACCGCGCAGATCCTCGGGGCGTCGATCCTCGTGGTCGTGCTCGCCCTCGTCGTCGACGGCGTGTTCGCCCTGCTGCAGCGCATCGTCGTCCCGCGTGGAGTCGTCGCCCGCACTGCTCGCACGGATCGCACTGTTGCCACGCCCGCGCAACCCGCCGTCGCCTCTTGACCCTTCCTCACACAGCATCCAACGAAAGGCACCCCTCATGTCCACACTGCGCACCTCCCGCCTCGGCGCGCGGTTCGCGCTCGCGGCGACCGCCGTGACCGTGACCGCCCTCGCCCTCACCGGCTGCGGATCGAGCGGCTCACTCGAGCAGCCCGCCGCCACCGGTGGCGCCTCGGGGTCGGCATCCACCATCACGATCGGCTCGCAGGCCTACTACTCGAACGAGGTCATCGCCGAGATCTACGCCCAGGCCCTCGAGGGCGCCGGGTTCACGGTCGAGCGCAAGTTCAACATCGGCCAGCGCGACGCCATCATCCCGTCGCTGCAGAACGGCACCGTCCAGCTCACGCCCGAATACACCGGCAACCTGCTGCAGTTCTTCGACAAGACCACGACGGCGACGACCACCGAAGACGTCTACGCGGCGTTGAAGAAGGCGCTGCCCGAAGGCCTGAGCGTGCTGGACCAGGCATCGGCGACCGACCAGGACTCGTACAACGTGACGGCCGCTTTCGCGGCGGAGCACAACCTGAAGTCGATCGCCGATCTGGCCACCGTGCCGAACCTCGTGCTGGGCGGCATGCCCGAGCTCGAGCAGCGTCCCTACGGTCCGACGGGCCTGAAGGAGAAGTACGGCGTCAACGTCACCTTCAGCGCGACGGCCGACACGACGGTGGACGAGTTGGTCGCCGGTCGCATCCAACTGGCCGACGTCTACAGCGCCGAGCCCGACATCAAGACGAAGAACTTCGTCACGCTCGAAGACCCCAAGGGGCTGTTCCTCGCCTCGCACGTGGTGCCCCTCGTGAGCAGCTCGTTCCCGGCCGACGCCGCCGACGTGATCAACGCGGTCGACGCGAAGCTCACCCCCGAGGGACTCGTCGCCCTCAACGTCGAATCGAAGGTCGACCAGAAGTCCTCGAAGGACATCGCGGCCGCGTGGCTGAAGGCCAACGGCCTGGGCTGACCCACGGCGGCGACGTTTCGACTCGTCGCTACGCTCCTCGCTCAACGACCGGGA
>CAUPYO010000285.1:0-3676 GCA_963515565.1 uncultured Microbacterium sp. | reverse complement strand
GGAGTACCGCCTGGTGCTCTGGTTCGCGCAAACGCAACCCGATCTGCCCGAGGGCATCCGGGCGCAGCTGGTCGACAAAGACCGCGACCCGCACTGGCATCCCGCCGCTCTTGCCGATGTGACCGAGGGCGTCGCCGATGAGGCTCTGGCGTGGCAGCCACCCGCACCACTGTGGGCGGCTCCATGAGTCGCGCTCGTGCCGAACGCCGTTGGTCGCTCGGCGTCGCGGTCGATCAGTTCTTCTTCGTCTTCGCCGGGGTGGCGGCCATCTGGCTGGCCTACCTGGGCTTTACGCAGAGCCTGTCGATCGGGTGGTGGGGCATCGTCGGCTTCATCCTGTTCTGGGCGCTGCTGGCCTACCTCGTGCTGCCGCGCCTGCACCGCATCCTCACCACGGTGTACGTGCCGGACTACTTCATCGGTCGCGCCCGCACGAGCGACGGGCTGCTCGGAGACCCCGTCAACCTCGCCTTCCTCGGTGAGGGCGAGCAGATCGAGCGTGCGATGACAGCCGCGGGATGGACGAAGGCCGACCCCGTGACCCTCGCGTCGTCGTGGCGCATCGTGACGTCCACCGTCGGTCGCCGCAGCTATCACGAGGCGCCGGTCAGCCCGCTGTTCCTCTTCGGCAGGCAGCAGGATTTCGCGTACCAGCAGGAGGTCGACGGCAACCCCGCCCAGCGCCACCACGTGCGCTTCTGGAGATGCCCCGACGGTTGGCTGCTGCCGGGCGGACGCGGCGTCGATTGGCTCGCCGCCGGCACCTTCGACACCTCCGTCGGGCTGTCGCTGTTCACTCTGCAGGTGACGCACCGCATCGATGCCGACACCGACGTCGAGCGCGACCACATCGTCGCGACGCTCCGCAGCGCGGTGCCCGCTGTATCGGTCGATGTCATCGCGGATTTCTCCACGGGCTACCACGCCCGCAACGGCGGCGGCGACAGCATCCGCACCGATGGTGATCTCCCCGTCGTCGATGTCCGGGCGGTGACGGTGTGACCGGTCACGACAGTCACGCGATGCCCGAGAAGCGTCCGTCCTACGAGCCGGTCACCCGGCTGCTGCAGCCGCTCGCGCACGACCCGAACATGCGCCGCCCTGTCACGACCGTGGCCGGCGCCGGTCTCGTTCTGCTCAGCGCGCTGGCGGGCATCGTGTCGATGGTCGATCTGGCGTCGCACTGGCGATCGGTCGCCGCCGACATCGTGCTCGACGTCGACGCCGTCGAGCTGACCAGCGACATCGTCACTGCCACGCTGGCGGTGGTGCTGGGGGTGTTCGGCGTCGCCGTCGTCATCGAGCTGATCTGTGCGATTCTGCTCTATCGCGGCAGCAACCTCGCCCGGGTGGCTGTCATGACGGTGGCTGTGCTGTCGATCTCGACCACCTTCGCCGGCTGGTGGGCGCGGGATCAGGAGATCACTCTCTTTTCGACGCTCCCCACCCTGGCCCTGAACATTCTGGTGCTGCTCGCCCTGTCCAGCCGCAGCGCTGCGGCCTACGCACGCCGCAACGAGAAGCGCTGAGGCGGCCACATGTTCGACAGTCCTCTCTCCTCCTCTGCCTACGAGGTGCTCCGCGTGGCACCGGATGCCGCCGACGAAGAGCTGCGCAAGGCCTACCGGATGCGGCTGCGTCAGACGCATCCCGATACCGGGGGAGACGCCGCCGAGTTCGTGCAGGTGCAGCGCGCGTGGGAACTGATCGGCACCGCCGATGCCCGGGCCGCATATGACCGGGGCCATGGCTTCGGGCAGAACGACAGCGCCGACTACGGCCCGGGTGGCCGGGGCGAGAGCTGGCGCCCCCCGTCGCGTCCGGCCGACACCCGCCCGCGCGCGCGTTCGTTCGGCCAGCCCGGCGGGTGGCGCAGAGAGCGCTACCTCGACCTCATCCGCGAATGGGTGGGGCGCGGCACCGCGGTCGACGATCCCTACGACCCGGCGCTGGTGCGCGCGGCGCCCCACGAGCTCAAACGCATGCTCGCCGATGCCCTGGCGGAAGAGGCTACGGCGCGCATCGTCGGCGAGCTGGGTATGGGCTACACCGTCTGGCACGATGTCGCCGTCGACCCGCGCGACCCGACCCGCAAGCTCGACCACATCGTGCTCGGCCCCAGCGGGCTCTACGCGATGCTCAGCGAGGACTTCGGCGGCCCGGTGCGGCTGCGTCGCGGCGAGCTGATCGGCGATGGCGTGGAGGGCGCTCCGATCGCCGATCTTGTCGCGGCGGCGCGGGCGGTCTCGCGCGCCGGGAGGGTGCGCTTCAGTGGGGCGGTCGTCGTGCTGCCCGACGACGACGTGGTGACGGCGATCGAGGAGATCGGCACGGTGCGCGGCCTTCCCGTGGCTGTCGTGGCCCGCTCGGCGCTGTCGACGGTGCTGCGGCGCGGGCTCAGCGGAGCGCGCGATATCGGCGGCAACGAGCTGTTCGACGTGCGCACCCGGCTGCAGCAGAGCGTCCGCTTCGTCTGACGCGGCATGCGTGCCGGCCGGCGCCCGGTCAGTCGGCGAGTCCCCACAGCTGCAGCGGGTGGGTGAGGCGCCACCAGGCGTCGGGATCGGGGATATCGGCGGTCAGGTGCACGCCGACGGTCGCCGCATTGAGCGGTCCCTTCACATCCAGCTTCCCGACCGCCGCGTTCGCGGTGCGGGCATCGCCGAGGTCGAGCGAGCTCGTCACCGCACCGGACGTGCCGTTCCAGAGGATGACGCTCGCATCGGCATCCGTCACGATGTTGGCCGTGGCCCCCCACGCGGTCGACACGACGCCTGCCAGGGTGCCGGCCGGCAGCACGTGCGGGACCGAGACCTCCGCGGCGACGGCGTCCAGCAGTCGCGCCGTCTCCTGGTCGCGGGCCTCGCCGGTGGGCTGGCCGAGCGCCGTCGCGTAGATGCGCACCGTGGTGTCGCCCACGGTGATGTCCTTCGCGGCGAGCAGGTTGTAGAAGCGCTCGAGGCTGCCGGTCTTCAGGCCCACCACGCCGGGGTCGGCGAGCAGGTCGTTGGTGTTGGTGACCTCGCCGGCGCCGGGAAGATCCACCGTGCGCGTGTGGACGATCTCGGCGACGACGGGGTTGGTCAACGCGGTTTCGGCGAGGGTGATCAGCGCGGCGGGATCGGCGGCGTTGGCCGGATCGATTCCGGTCGGCTCGGCGAGGGTGATGCCCGGCAGACCGTGTGCGTCGAGCCACGCGCGCGCCGCCTGGGCGAAGACGTCGTTCGTCGGCCAGAGCGTCGTCGCCAGGCGGTCGGTGTAGTTGCCGGCCGAGCCGATGAGGATCCCCTGCAGCATCTGGTACTCGGTGAGCGAACCGCCCACGGGCACGTCGAGGGCAGATTCGTCGTTCTCGAGGTAGTCCCGGTAGGTCGCGCGGTCGCGGGAGGTGAAGGCGAACTCCGGACCCTGCTGGCCGAGCTCCAGCGGCATCTGCTCCAGGATCATGAGCACGGTGACGAGTTTGGAGATGCTGGCGATCGACACCGGGGCGCTCGAGGATGCCGCGATGGGGCCGATTCCGGCGACGCCCGCCGCCCCCGCCCCCTCGCGCCCCCCGCCGCGCGCCGCCGCCGCGCACGCGACGGACCCGAGGTAGATGTCGCCGTCGCCTTCGTCGTCGAGGGGCAGGCGGCCTCGGCGCGCGCGATCCACGATGCGCTCGACGAGCTGCGGG